>JAESSU010000093.1 GCA_016763955.1 Phycisphaeraceae bacterium
CCGACAGCTAGATGGAATGTGCCACCGATTTTTTCATCAAACAAAGTATTTTTGGTGTATTGCTGAATGCTGTAGTTGGTTCCGATCGCAACTTCACCGACGAAGCTTGCGCCATCGTCTTGCGCGAGCATATCTCGAAGGAATGCTTCGTTTTTACTTGCTTTGGCTTTGACGACTTTGCCTTTGTCGAAGGTGAGTTCGATGTCGTGTACTTCGCGACCGTGATGCACTGCGGGGAAGGAATATCGGACAATGCCGTTGACCCCGCCATCTGGGGCGTTGAGATTAGGTCCTGTGAAGACTTCACCGTCTGGGAAGTTTTCGTGTCCGCAGCAGTTGACCCATGTCATGCCTTGGACATTGACGGTGACATCTGTTCCGTTTGCGGTTTGGAATCGGACTTCTTTTTTGCCTGTGAGGTAGTCGACGACCCGTTGTTGTGTGGCTTGGATTTTTCGCCATGCTGCCACGGGGTCTTCTTTATCCAGATGTCCGGCTTTGAAGACAAAGTCTGCATAGTCTGCGAGTCCCATTTCCGCATCTTGTGCTGAGGCTTGTGTTGGGAAGAGTGTGCCACACCAGGTTAGTGAACCTTCTGCTGCGCGTTTCATGAAGGTCGACATGATATCTTTGCGAGCCGCTGAAGCGATACCTTGTTTTTTAGGATCGACATTGGTTAGGGCTTTGGTGTTTGTTTCCGCCCAGATGCCGATGGAAACGTCGATTGTTTCGTATTCGTGTTTAGAAAGTGGGCTGACGTATTTTAATTGTTCTTTGTTAGCATGTTTAAAAAATATTTCCTGGAGTGAGTCAGGCTGGCAACGGACTTGCGGATGGGCTCCGGCAATCACGGCTTGCTCATAAATGGCTTCAATTAATGGGATAGCAATGGGTTCGCCACTGATTCGGACGAGTTGTCCGGGCTTAACGCCTGTTGCGTAGTGTACGATGGTTTTTGCGAGTTTATCTAAACGTTGATCACGCAAGGGACTATCTCCATTTTTAATTAAGGCTTCTGGGGGAAGGCCCATAGAGGCCCAGTAGCATGTGACATGCTAAACAACCATAGGGTTTTCGCAAGTGGTGTGACAAAATTTGTAAGTTTGCGGAATTAGGTTTGGTTATAAATAGTATTAAGTCTCACTTTGAACTGGTCGATATCTTTAATAGGGGATTTTAGTAAAGATGTGACACGACATAGTAAGAGAATGAGTACTAATATCGTGTAGGAGTGAGTTATTTGGCTAATACCGAAGCACAACAATTATTGGATGAACTTAATCGTCTAGAAGATCTGCGTAACCCCGCTCGGTGCGAAGGTAAGCGCCAGTTTCAGCGATATGTCGTTCGGTCAGATGCAGAATTGGTTCGAATGGATCGAAGCCATACACTTGAAACGCCGATCCCCATTATGCTTCGTGATGTGGGGCGTGGTGGTATTGGTTTTGTCTGTACGGACAAGCTCGACAACGAGAGCCTTTGGCAAATTAATTTTTTGCAACACGGTTTTGTGATTGGTCACATGGGTGTGATTGTTCGACATTGCCGAACCATCAGTGATGAATTTTATCTGATTGGTGGCCAGTTCTGTTCAGACAGCGGCCTGCTCTACCAGCTGGGTGTGAATCCTTCCATGGCGGGAGAATCTGACGCGCCAGCACAAGCGATGAGTGAAGACACCTTTGTCGCTCCCAGCGAGATGTAGTCGATCTTCAATCGATTGATATTGAGTCATTATCGAATTCAAAATCCGCAGTTTTCTGCGGCTTTTTTTACTTGAGACATAATGAAAAAGAGCGAAATTCTAGAGCATCATTGCCGCTAATCTGTATTGGATCACGATCAACATTGTTACAGAAAATAGCTGCGACATTTCCGGGTGTGTGTCGCTGATCCATCGTAAGATGCAAGACGCAATGTTTTAGCTGCAATGAAATCCTAGTTCATTAAACTGTCATCGTCGCGTTGCGGATAGGGCGCGGTTTTTAGCATGTACTGCACCTGTTCATCAGAGAGTTGATAAGACAACATGCTCTGCCCGATCACCGTATCAGGCTCACGGATTCGTAAGTGTGCGCAGAGCCTAGCAAGTCGCAATCGAAGCCAAAGCCACTGTTGATGATTTAGTTGGGGCATCTGATGATCGTGCGCGTGCTTAGCAGAATCATCTTGTTTGAGTAGATCGTTTTTGAAGTAGTCACGCAGACGTTGGTATTGGATTTCCATTTCATGCGTCCAATCTCCGGGCAAGACATCAGGTACAGCTCCAGAAATATAGTTACTACTGATGACATAGACCCCACCTTTTAAGGGTGCGTTATTCCATTGCAGCAGGCTAATGTCCGACGTGGCTCGATCCGCTTGAGCCATTGGCCCATAGCTTGCAAGATAGTCTGCACGCAGTGCGCTGCGGCGGTGAGCTTGTCCCCAGTCCATGTTGTCAGAGGCCAGGTGCTGCCACGCTCGATCCCGCGGCCCCGCTGCTTGGTTTGTGAAGGTCAAAAAATCAGGCATGGTTTGCCAAGCCCCAAATGCCAACACACAAATTGCCACGCCACAAAGCCATGTCGGATTGGGGTGGCGGACGTTTTGTTTTGGGGACGTGTTAGATTTTGTAGGCCATAAGGTCGCAGAGCCTGCAAAAATAAACAGAACGGGATACAACGGTAAGAGTAAACGATGGCCAATGGGTTGTGTCATCCCCGCAGCGGTATAGAGCGTGGTTAGCCCAATACAAATCATCGGCCAAGCCTGTTGAATTTCACGGCGGCGATGTCCTTTGCGTTTGATCCATGCACCGAATGCCAAAGTCAAAACCACCAAAGTGACAATAGGTGTCTTAATGAGAAAACAGTAAGAATAGAAATGCGCTAAGTGTTCTTTGGCAACGTTGCCATTAAGAAACCACGCACCTTGCCACAACTCCGTGGGCAGGGGTTTAGAGGCCATGGCCTTCTGCAACAGGCCCGCAAGTATAAGTAACATCACCGGCCATAGTGGATGGGGCGTTCCTGTGGCAGAGCGTTTGCATCCAGCACGCCATGTCCAAGTCGCAAGCACCACGAGAACCAAAGCGTTCGCAAGGTCCGGTGTGGCCAAACTTGCATGTGCAATGATCGATGGTGAGAAGCAATAAAGTGCTAGTGACAGTAAAGCTCCTTGATTGCCCCAGAGTCTGCGACTTAACATCAGAACCATTAGCCCTAGGAGGACACTTAGGATCATCGTGGTTTGCCGTGCATGAATCAGCGGTGAGTCTGAGCCATGGAAAGTGTCTGTAAGGAGCCATTGTTTGACGAGTTGGTCAAGTTGACTGTCGATGGGTTCGTCGGTGTGTTGGCTTGTGGGACGCGGGTTGTTAGGGCTACTGAGTAATTGCAAGCCCACGAGATAATCATAGGGATGGACCTGCGAGGCAAGATCACTTTTGCGATTTAGGATCGCTTCTGATCCGCGGATCAGATGCCCGATCTCCGGGCCTACAGGGGATAATGTGTGAATGCTACGGTTAATGAGAACGACATGAACAGTCAATAAAAACAGGGAACAGACAATCACCAGCCAACTGAGTCGGGGGGGCGTATTCTGGGGTGTACCCTCAGATCGATTGGGTTCTTTGGGAGCAGTGGTCATCTGTTAAAACATTGTAATGTCGAGTCTGGATTAAGGCACGAGGAATGCGTCGTTAAGAGACAGGGGAGCTTCGGTGCCGTTGTAGTTGTTGATGCCTGAAACGAGCCAGATATTGTCGCCGCGAACGACGGGGTTGCGGGTCCACAGCACGGAACCGGATGTCAGTAGGACGTTTTGTCCTTGACGATTGTGTCTCATGCTCGGGAGATTCGGATCGTAGTTTGCTAAGTGATGCAGTTCTTTTCTGTCTGCAAAAAAGAGTGGGTTTTTGTCCGCTAGCACAGCAAGTTGATTGTTCGCATTGAGCTTGATTGCTTTGGGCGTGTATTGGTTTTGATAGCTGTAGGATACGGCGTTGTATTCTGCCCAGTCGGTCATTTCTCGTGTGGGATTTTCAGGTGCATGCTCGTTATTGGGGCAGCTTAATGAATTGGGATTAATGTAATTGTTGTGGGCTAGCAGATACAGGTGTGCAGAGTTTGACTGGACGTTTTTGTCTGCGGGGTCCTTTGCTAATAGGCCAACCTTCCACCAAGCTGATCCGGGTTTGGCATTACCCCGAGGCAACACGCCGCTAAAGTCGTTGGCATAATGTCCCATCGCCACGCCTGCGGTTGCGAGATTACTTTCACAAGCAAAACGCTGTGCATCACGACGGTGATTGGTGAGCATGGGCAAGCCCAGTGAGATTGCCATGAGAATCATTGCAGCAATGGCCGCCACTTCAGGCATGGTGATGTTAAGTGAAGGCAATCGTCTGCGTGATTCAAATTGTAGCGAGGTTCGCTGCTGCTGTTCATATTGATCGATTTGAGAAAGTGTCCGGTCAACCAGATCGTCCGATGCCTTAGGGACATCCCAAAGGTCAAGCTTTATGAGCATGTCATCGACAACCTGCTCATCACTGCCCGCATCCGGTCGAACACCCACGGAATGCAAGTCCAGCCATTGATCGATGGCCTCAGCAAGCTTGGGTTCAATGGGGCCTTGTTGTGGGTTTTGCTTGGTCATGGTGTACTTCGCATCGATTTCGTTTTAAGCTTCGCTTAAGTCGTACTGCTAAAGCACGGCTGGCGATTGACGGTGTTCATCCGTAGGTTAACTCTCATATGTGGAAGCAAACGTCTGCTTCCACTGTTTGGCAAAATTGGCAACCGCTGCATGCAGACGGCTTTTGACCGTCCCTAGCGGGATATCCAACGCATTAGCCATGTCCTTGTAGGCTAACTGGTGAAAGTAAGCGAGCACGAGTACTTCTCGCTGATGGTCAGGCAGGCTTTCAATGACCTGACGCACCATTTTCTGCTTTTCTTTTGTGGTGATCGACTCATCAGGTTGAGCAGACTGAGCCTGCATCAAATCGACAAAAGTCGTGCCACCGCCCCCGGAAGCCCCGAAACCACCACTTCCGGAACTTCCGGGGACGGTGGCATCTAAGGAAATGCTGGTGTGTCTTTTATTTCTACGCAGGTAGTCCCGTGCTTTGTTCGCCGCAATTGTAAAAAGCCACGGTTTTAATTGGCGATCCGTCTCAAAACGGTCTGCACGCAGGTGGATTTGCAGAAAAGTATCTTGGAACACATCTTCAGCTGCTGTGCGGGAGCCTAGAAAGCGAAACAAAAATGCAAAGAGTTCTTGGCGATAGCGTTGTAATAAATGAGCGAAGGATTCTCGATCACCAGCGCAGTACAACTCGATGAGACGCTCATCAGTTAGAGAAGGGTAATCCAAGTCGTTGGGCGGTAAATCCATGTCGTGTAGATTCTACCTCTGAACATGGCAAAAGGCTAAATTTATATCCATCGAGTCAGGGAAAACGCATGTCCCAAAAATTGTCTTGGCGAGCAGTGTTGTGTCAACACGCAATTGACCGTAGGTCAAAAGGTTGCACTCAAAATACGCCAAAAATACTTTGTAAACTGATTTAACCGTTGACTGAGGGTCAAAAACGGGCTGGCACAACACGGCTCGCTAAGACAGGTGGGCCATGCGTTTGCCCTACTCAATTGAGTATGGTTTTGACCGCGATGCAA
>JAESSU010000094.1 GCA_016763955.1 Phycisphaeraceae bacterium
AAGGGTAGGGGACGTTATACCCATCGGGTATGATTTTGACCGCGCTGCAAATGCTTTGGAGTCTTAAAACAAAGCGCCGCCCCCGGAACCCCGGAAGTACAAAAGTAACCGGACAAGATCATTGACGACCGGTATAGGCTAACTTATGGTCTGATGGTTTAGCCACGCGTGGGCTGAGATAGCCAGCACTTGCATCGCGTCCTGCGTTCCATCGTCGACTCCCTTATCGAAATCGCCCTCAGCACAGGCCATTTGATTGGTCACGTGTGCAAAGCAAACAACCGCTTTGTGTTTTGCTTCTGCAAATGCGTAAAGTGCGGCAGCTTCCATCTCGACTGCCATAATGCCAAGTTCCCGGCTGTGCGCAATAGCGGCATCAGTCTCTCGGAACGGGGCATCAGTTGTCCATGTCGCGCCATCGTGCATGACAACGGGTGTGTGCATAAATGCCTCACTCAAAATCGAAAATAGTTCGGGTGAAATATGGCTAAAGTCCGCAGGCGGAAGATAGTGATAGCTCGTGCCTTCATCGCGCAGGGCTTTTTCAATGAGAACGAAATAAGGTGGATTGCTAATGCGGGCGATTTGCCCGGCCGATGTGATGCTGATGAGCAAGTCACAGCCAGAGGCAAATAGTTCTTCAGCAACCAAGACCGCGAACGCAGCACCTACAGCACACCCGATGACTCCGAAACGAATTCCCTCATGCACGAAAATAGATAGGTCAGTGTGATAGCAAGCCCAATTGGGGTCGCGCAAAATATTTTGGGTTCGAATTAGCCAGCGTACGATATCGCCATCAGGGTCAAGCACACAGATCCGTGGGACGTGCATCTGCTTTAGTGACTTCTGTCGCTTTGCGTCGCGAAGCAGATTCTCGGCGGTGAATACAGTCGGTTCCGTATAACGTTTGTTTAATAAAATCGGCGGTGTATCAGACATAGGTCCATCTATCAATTTAGGAATTGCAATTGTGTGTGTAATTTATCGGGGTTTAGTTTCGTTTCGCTATCCATGATAAAAGTTGACGTTATTGAAATACTCCCATTTTCAAACAAGCTAACTTCTATGTACAAAGGTCCCCCTGTGTACAGGTGGTGGATTCAATTCCGAAGCGCAACGCCGGGGAGCTTGTTGAGCACTTGGGCCTCGGTTAAAGTCTCATCAACCGTTTTTTTTGCATTTTTGCTTCTGCTTGATTGGGGGCAGATGCTTGTCGTGGCCTTTCTGATTGTCGGTTTTGATTCTATCATGCTCTAATGCGGATTATCAATGCTATTGCTATTTTTTGTATCAATCTCATGGTTGCGTGTTATCGCGCGACGTTGGGGCATTTTATCGGTGGGCATTGCCGCTTCCAACCGACATGTAGTCAGTACATGCTCGATGCGGTGAAGAAGTACGGGCCGTGGCATGGATTTTTCAAAGGCCTAAGACGCATTGGTCGCTGTCACCCTTGGGGCGGTTGTGGCCATGATCCGGCATAAGTTTTTTGATCACGAATCCCCCCGGAAGCCCCGAAAGTTTTTCAATAAAAAACCCACAGACTTGCATCTGTGGGTTTGTGTTTTTTAAAGATGACGTTGATATACCAGTCGTCAATGAACTTGTCCGGATGCTTTTGTACGTGGCCATTTATTTGAGGCATCCAAAACGTTTTCGACGCGGTCAAAATCATACCCGAGGGGTATAAAATTACACGCCTGCTTGATAGTCTTGGAGTGCTCGCACGGACCAGCCGCCATTACGGATGGCCTCTATTGCGTAGACGGCAGCAGTTGCGCCTGTGGCAGTGGTAATCATGGGGACGTTAAATCGTACCGCTGTGGCACGCAGTTGGCCTTCATCGGTATTGATGCCTTTGCGACTGGGTGTGTTGATGATCAGTGCGAGTTCTTTGTTTTTGATCAGGTCGACTGCATTGGGGCGGCCGACACGAATTTTAAGAATCATCTTATTTTTGACGCCATGTTCATTTAAGAAATCATGTGTTCCCTTGGTGGCAATCAGTTCAAAGCCTAGCTCAACGAGTTTGCGAGCCGGCTCGACCATGGAGGCTTTATCGCATTCTTTAAGTGAGATGAACACCTTGCCTGAGGTTGGTAGCGCTGCACTGGCTCCCATTTGACTCTTGGCAAAGGCGATGGGGTATGACGGGTCTGCCCCCATCACTTCGCCGGTGGATCGCATCTCTGGGCCAAGGACCACGTCTACGCCTGGGAACTTGCTAAAGGGGAAGACGGATTCTTTGACGGAAGTATGTGAGGGGATGATTTCGTCGATGATGCCCAGTTCATGGAGTTGTTTGCCCGCCATGACTTTGGCTGCGATGCGAGCCCATGAGCGGTCTGTTGCTTTACTGACAAAAGGCACGGTGCGCGAAGCACGGGGATTGACTTCTAACACGAAAATTTCGTATTCACTGTTTTGTTCGTTGGGGCGTTTGATCGCCCATTGCACGTTCATTAGTCCGCGCACGCTTAGTGCTTTGGCCATCTCACGGGATTGTCGTTTAACTTCTTCAACGATATCTGCAGGTAGTGAGTAAGGCGGGATGGTGCACGCACTATCACCTGAGTGAACACCTGCTTCTTCGATGTGTTCCATCACGCCACAAACCAGTGCGAGGGTGTCACTTTTTGGATCGGCCGGGTTAAAGTCTGCCACGACATCCACATCACATTCGATGGCATCATTGAGGAATTTGTCGATGAGAATCGGTTGGCCAGCAACGTCTGAAGCGCTGATGGCAATCTTCATGTAATGACGCAATTGGTCATCATCAAAGACGGTTTCCATCGCACGTCCGCCTAAGACAAAGCTCGGGCGAACTAGGACAGGATAGCTAATGCGGTTGGCAATTTTGACGGCTTGTTCGATATCGTAAGCAATGCCGTTGTTAGGCTGTTTGACACCGACGCGGCGGCAGAGGTCTGCAAAGCGTTCACGGTCTTCTGCGATGTCGATAGATTCGACACTGGTGCCGATGATTGGAACACCGGCTTTTTGCAAACCGTGTGCAAGGTGTAAAGGTGTTTGACCGCCGAACTGTACGATCACGCCATGGACAAGCCCTTTGCCTGCATCAAGACGTTCAAAAATATTAAGTGCATCTTCAAGAGTCAGCGGTTCAAAGAACAGTAAGTCCGATGTGTCATAGTCGGTGGAAACGGTCTCTGGGTTGGAGTTGACCATGACGGCTTCAAAACCAAGTTCTTTGGCTGCAAAGACAGCTTGTACGCAGCAGTAGTCAAACTCAATTCCTTGGCCGATGCGATTGGGCCCGCCGCCTAGGATGATGATTTTCTTTTTGTCGGTGACGCGGATTTCGTCATCGGTTATTTGTATTGACGAACCGTCTGCTTGGATTTGGGTGTAGGGCGATTCATATGTGGAATAGTAGTAAGGGGTGGTCGCTTCAAACTCTGCTGCACAGGTGTCTAC
>JAESSU010000095.1 GCA_016763955.1 Phycisphaeraceae bacterium
CACGGCGCGTTGGGATATGTATGTCCAGCGAAGTATGCCGCCTGCTGCCATGCCTTAACGCATCCAAGCCACAATGCCCGTTATATTGCGATCAATGAAACAGTCGTCGGCGCAGTTAGTATTGCTGGCCCACTACTAGGCGGACTCGTCGCCAACCTCGCTGGCTTAGCCGCCTCTTACGCCACCGCCGTCATGCTCACCCTTGTTACAGCGATCTGGCTATACCGTAAACACCGATCACATCAGGAAGTAATTAGCAAAAACTTCGTTTAACATCTCATCAGCATGCAATGGCTTATTCGATTTTTTTTAAATACGATTAATGCCGTATCAGATACGGTGGCGAATCACCCTATGCTATGTCTATTCTCCACCAGATTGTATTCGGTAATCCAACAAGACATGCCCGCGGGCAAATTTTTCGTCTGGGTAAATAGCTTCATCCGACCAAATCGAACGCCTCAAATTGGAATCATTTTTTCTTAGTGTAGGTAATATTCCAGTCATTATCCTCAGCATCAACCAGTTTAACATCCTTGACGTGGCCATCCCATGCAACGTAATTCGCAGATTCGAGATGACGGAAGTCCACTTGGATGGCAACGTTGGCCGTATGCATCGTCGTATGGTATTTAGATGCATTGGTAAATAGGTTGTTGTCGATTAAGGACACGTAATTGCTCGGCTGCAGAAACTCGCCATACTTGTACGATCCTACATAAAACCAATTGTTGTTGGGACTATCAGCGGAACTGGCCCAGCGTGAATTGCCTGCATATGAGGTGTTAAACCGCCATGTAGTGACGATCATGCTTGAAGTGTCAAATCCAGTGGTTTCTGGGCATTTAATGATCGATGACTTGTGGGTCGTTGCATCCTGCCAAGGCTGAGACTTGCCTGCGATAGGCATGGGGAGATAGCCCATCAACCACATGCGGCGAAACCAAGGGTAATTCGCATCACCTTGGTAAACGGGACCACTTTCAAAAATCTCAAGTACCCAATCATTAGAATCATTGAGGTAAATGGCATTCATCACCCCAATTTGCCTTAGCTGATTACCACAGAGAACTTTCCGGGCGGTTTTGCGAGCTGAGCCCAGTGCGGGTAGCAAGATTGAAATTAAA
This sequence comes from Phycisphaeraceae bacterium, assembly GCA_016763955.1. Lineage (GTDB taxonomy): Bacteria > Planctomycetota > Phycisphaerae > Phycisphaerales > Phycisphaeraceae > UBA7800. Next base: position 1,128 of record JAESSU010000095.1, read on the forward strand.
AGTGAAATAATCGAGATGACCACAAGAAGCTCAATTAGCGTAAAGCCCTGCCGATTTCTTTTCGATGGTGTCACTGGGATGTTTTGCATGTAGACGTTCCTTAGGAAAGTGATGATTAATAGTTTGGAGTAGGTGGGGCGCAGGTGCTGCCTTGGGAAAAAGTTGCTTCCAAAATCAGAGGTTCCATTTTCTTGGCAGGGTTTTTAATTTTTTTGAGTAACATGGATGTAGCGGCTCGTCCCATTTCGTAATTAGGAATGGTAAAAGCGGTCAGTGGCAAACTCATTAAATCCAACTTGTCATTGATGACCGTGACAATGGATAAATCCTCAGGAACTTTTAAGCCCTGTAAAAGAGCAGCAACGTAAACAGGAACTGCATCTAGTACCGTCAGTGCCAAAACAGCAGTGGGGCGATTGGGCTGTTGGTGCCAGTGGCGTGAAAAATCCAATTTATCCTCTGGCACCAACATCGTCTGATCATGGACCATTGACAAATCCAGACCTTCTTCTTCCATGGCTTGACGATAACCATTAAGATGGTCAAATGCACTATAGTGCAACCAAACACGCGACTGATCATGCAACCCCTGATAATCCAAAAAAGCGATATCACGGTGTCCCATTTCAATTAGATGTCGCGTAGCTTGATAGCCAATTTTCAAGTCATCAGGCCTCACACAGTCAACATCATGCTTGGAATTGATCCAGACCGCAGGCAATTGACTTTGCTCGACAAACTGAGTTAGCGTTGTCGGAATTTTTGTGTTGTAATTGATCAATAAACCATCAGACATTAATTCTCGAAGGATGCTTGAGATATAGTCTTTGTTCTCAAGCTGAGGCTCAGGCAATTTAGAATTGACCAAATGAATGCCATGATCGAGCAACTCATCATGGATCCCAGCCAAACGATAGGGTGGCAAATAACTCAGTGTCGGGCAGTGGGCCAAAACCAGTGAGATACAATCAAATCGCCCCTTACGAATCCCCTGAGCAAAGCGATTGGGACGATACCCCAGATCATCAGCAGTTTGTTTAACGCGTGCTCGGGTTTTTTCGTTGTACTGTCCTCGATTATTAAGAATATGGCTCACCGTTGAGGCGGAGACACCTGCATGTTGAGCAATTTGTTTGACGGTTACTGCCATAGTATCTTAAAACCTTTGCATAGTTGGAATGATGATTCGGCATGATCTTTGTTGTGTTTGTGCGACCATAATATTTTTATCACAACGTTGTGGCAAAATCAACATAAAGTAAAAACAACTTTTTACATCGCGACTATAATAATCATAAGCCTTTTATGGTATATCCCTTACGATTATATTTTTATCAGGGAACCATCGCAATTCCCATTGGACACTGTCATACTTTTCCATCACAGCTTTGGCGTGAAAGGGCCGCCAGGCAACTTCTGCAATGGAAGATAGAATTCCCATTTCACGATTGCGTGTGATTTGTCGACGTAAGTCCGCTTTGCCGTGAAAAGCATCCGGGTACGCATAAAGCCGATAAGCCATGTGGAAAGACCAGCTAGAACCCATCAGACCTTTGGACTCGGTGGCAATACTATCTCGAGCCATGTCGAGCATGTTCTTCGTGTTAAACCAAGGCACGGGAATCACATCATGTCCATGCTTGCGAAACCATGGAATCGATGGGTAATGCTCAGGGACAACACCAGCGACTGTGTAACCATAATGCCAGTCCGAAATAATAATATCATCATCAAGCAAAGGTAATGCTTCAGCAGTATTCAGAGGCGGCCCGCCATTGTGTTCAAAGAAGTAAGGCATTGATGCGTGGCTTAAAAGCATGTCTCCCCACATGACGGTGCGAGCCCCTTTTTTCTTGATGTAGCGATTAAGTGTGTTGAGGTAATTAGCCATTGCAACGCCACGGTTGATTTCTTTTGGCCATGATTCGCCAAAATAATGTGCTTCGTCTACGCCAATGTGAAACAACTTAGGATGGTCGAACAACTCGTAAAATTCGTCAATACAATCCTTCACCAAAGGCAGGACTTTGGGATTGCGAACATTAAAGCCCATGCCTAGCTTGCCGTTAGCTTTGGGGTTTCTCTGCTCAGCGGCTAAACGCTCGGTAGTCCAGTGCGAGTTGAGATGAAATTTCCATTTGCCCATGTGCATTTCGTTTTGACGATGAATCATGTCCGCATGAGCTTCAAGAGTTTCTTGTGGCTGGTGAAAGAAAAACTTGGCCAGTGATTTGAGTTCTGGAAAACAGCTAGGTTATGTTCTGCTGCGACATCGAGAAACTGTCGGACTTGTTCATGGGTAAAGGTTGCATTGGGCCATACCTGGGGATTTTTTTTAAGCTTCAATTCGCCTTTAATCATTAAGCAAACGTTGTTATACTTGTAACGTCCTAGTCGTCGAAAAATCCATCGATAAATATCCAAAACCTCTGCGACGGTCTTTTTCCCCCAATGATAAGGCGGACGCAAAATCAAATGCATCGCCCGAAATTCCATGGTCGGCATGTCCACGATATTAAGTTGTGGAACCGTGCCATTAGGATGCTGTTCAAGAACTTGAAGGAAGCTTTGAATGCCGTTGTTTAGCCCTTCATCATCATGGCCTTTAATTGCAATACCATCAGGAAGAATCGCTAATGTGTAACCGCCCGGATACGGTGGGGCGGTTGGCGTTTTGCCCATTAAGTCCACACTTGCTGTGTTGCTCACGCACAAAAAGGGGACTTCTGATTCAGAGGTCGTTGATTTAAAACAACCCTTGGATCGGCCCGTGATAAAAGAAACTTCTCGCTCTAATAAGCCCGTTGAGAAACTGCGGTTACTTTGAATAAACAAAGTTTGAGCCAGTTGAAATTCTCCCTCACCAAGAGTCAATTCTCTTGGTGTGGGAATAATGCGAAAAGGCTGAGGCCCTTTATAAGTGCTAGTGGCTGTGGAACTTTTTTTGACCGCACTGGCAGTGACTTTGGTCAACGAAAATTCACGAAACGAAATAGTATTCTGATTACCAAGGAATATCCGTAAGATCGAAGGCACCTTCGCATCGATTCGAGTGGCTGTAAAAATCAGCGTATGTTCAGACCATTTTTTTGAAACCGTGATGGTTTTATCCAGGCCATTGCTAAAACCCGTTTTGGATTTTTGCACACAAAGCACGCGAGTCTTAACCTCTGCGCCCTCTCGTTTCGCTTTAAAGGACAACTTATATTTTTGGCCTTCTTCTAAGGTAATCACCTGGGACAATTGAACATGCTGAGGCTTATCAGGTGAATTGTTTGTAATCGTTAGAACACCCTCGCCGACCTTGCGGGTGGTACTAGGCTTAAGATTAGGATGAATATAAAGCGGCCAGTTTGAAAAGCCCTTCTTAAAGTGGGGGTTTTTCAACTGTTCACCGCCAAACGCAGTGGCACTTAGTAGGAGAACTAGAGCCCAATGATAGCTATGAGATGATCGTAAAAATTTCATGCTTGGTCTTGCCTTTCAAGTCAATAAGCCATATTCACTTGCTGTTATGCCTTTACAAAAGCATAAAATCACAACGTTGTGATTAAGTCAAGATAAACCTTAAGAGAGGTTCACTATCGCTTTGGATTGTGTTTTTAAGCAATTATTTAAAATACTTTAGAAAATTCAATAGCTCTATTTTGGCGTCAAGCCCATTATGATTTTGAATACGGGGGGTACCGTAAAGCAGAGCAATTCTGTTTAAGCTCTGAGGTTGCCCCTCGCCCGACCAAACGGGGTAACCTCAAGACAGATGTCGTCCCAAAATAGTCATTCGAGTCATCTCGGTTATTTCTGAAGTTCCATCATTATATCAGTAACAAATATGGGAAAAGTCTCATATGATGTGGCAGGGCACGTAACGAACAAGGATGAGGGATTAAGTATGACAACACCGCTGCAAAAATTAGAGACCATTCAAACAACGATTGAAAAGTTGCAAACGAACTTAGAAGATTGGTCATCCTCTGTAAAAAATGAAGACCACCTCTATATGCCTTTTCTACAGAGCTGGCGTGACACTTTATTGGGACCCAATGACCCAACCTCTGCCCAGTTCCTCTTTGCAGTTTCTGGCGTTGCGATTTGAAATTGAATCCATTCACCCTCACCTTCTGTTTCGTTCCCATGACACCTCTCCAGCTGTTAGCGATAAGTGGTTCGTAGATGTTTAACAGTCAGTGCTTTTTTGAATGCCCCGAGCGTTACGTTTTGTTTGGGCGAGAATACTAACGTGCGCGGTTCGCTGGGCACAAGGGTGATACAGTTATCGGTAAATTCACCTCGGATGCCGTCTGCATTGAGGCTCACATAGAATGCTGGTGTCGAGGTACAGATTGTTACTGCGAAATTTTCGCCCTGTGCTTTGACACTCGTTTGAATGACGGCCTCGGGAAGTTCACAGTCTTTATACGGCGTGAAGAAGTGTTTATTGTGAAACTGCTTACCCTCAATTTCCAGTGTGAGCATCAAAAAGGTAGCATCCCGAGTCGCGGTGAGTTTTTCAATAGGATATTCACAGAGCAGTTTCGCGCCGCCCACTGGCATGTTCGCTGTCTGTTTCTTTTCAAAGCAAACCTTGCCCGTAA
>JAESSU010000096.1 GCA_016763955.1 Phycisphaeraceae bacterium
AGGCGAAGATTAAAAAAGCATCGCTTGAAGCCCAGGCTCATGGACAAGACCTGTTTCAGGTCGCTTCCCCGTACCACGTCGTCAAAGGTAAGGCCGTTATTCGTTGTTCTAATCAGGATGATATCGATCGACTTTTTGAGACATTTAAAATTTCATTAGATATGGGTAATCGCGGGATTGTGCTGGCGTTTGATGATCCGGCTCGAAGAGCAAAACTTCCCAAAGAAGATGCCGAAATATTTAATAATGATAAACGGGTAGCACAGGCATATCTGGTGGCTCAAATCGCACACCGATTGAGTCGTGATTATCCCGCAGCGACGCTCATCGTGACGCCTGAGAATTATCAGCATGCTAGTGATGTGTATCAATATTTCGACAAAGCGGGTGTCCCCAAGGATGTGGTGATTTTCTGGACAGGTTATGACACAGTCACCCTTAAGTATGAATCTAAAAATGTCTCGCGTTTTTCGGATCAGATGCAGGGGAGGCGCTTTGCAATCTTTGATAACACGCCATTACAAATGCATGGTATGTATCGGGGGGTTACCTTTGGTGAACTTTATGCAGCAGATTACGACGGCATAAGTGATCATGCCTGGGGCATTAGGGCTATGTGTGGTATTAATTCTTCTCGTCCTAAATACCCGTACTCTAAGTTACATACTTTACTCGGACTAAGCATCGCAGAATACCAGTGGAACCCGGCGACCTACAACGCAAAGTTAGCTCGTCAACGAGCCATTGCATTTCTAGCTGGCAATGATGCAGTGGGGCCGATGTTACAACTTATTGAAACATACAATTTGCTTTTACGTCGTTACCCGATAGAAAAATTGCCAACGGATTTGTCACCTGATCAAATCAGCCGCTATGCCCATACAGATGAGGAATATCAGCGTGTTCAAGGCCGATTGAAAAAGGCCCAACAAGCTGTTAAACAGTTCGTTGCTGTGAGTACCAATGAATCGTTAAATCGCGACCTTGCCGACTGTGTTAATCGTGCTGAACGTATGATGGTGTACCTACATGAACATAACACGCCTCCGCCTGCTTTTGATCCTATTAAGACCATTGATTTTGACCTGATGACACAGATTAAAGGTGGTGTAGGTTATAAAATATATGACTGGCAATGCTCCCCTCGTCTGGCAACTTGGATCTATGGGACGCTAACACCCAATCATACTTTAGCCATCAATTTCATTTTGAATAAAACACCAGACGCCGCGGCTCAATTAATTTTTGAAGGCCAAAACGACAGCAAGTCTCGGCCTGTTGTGACACGCATTCGTGTGAATGACAAGGTGGTACTTCAAAAATCGAATCCATTTCAAAATCAGGGATGGTCAACCCTGACACTTGATTTGCCTCGCGGACAATTGCGCAAAGGGCTCAATGTCATTGTGATTGAAAATCTTACGGACTCCGCTGGGCTTGCGAGTCAATGGGTCATGATCTCAGACGCAAAAATCGTATTTACGCAAGCAAAAGAAACAACGCGATAAGGGGCGGCCCTTAGATTATTTCAAGTATATGAAATAATCTAAAATTTGCGAAGTGATTATTGTATTTAACCGGAGCCATTTTTTATTTAATGGCGATGGGAAGGTCGATTTCATACCGATAAGAACTTAGGTCATATCCAAATCGGACGGGGCAATATTCGCTCATATTTGCACGCATTAAAATGACAGGGTTAAGTGTTTTTCGACTTTCAAATAGCAGCCAGTTTGAATAGCGAATCATTGGGTCTGCTTCTGGATGTTTCGCTTCAATAAGAGACAGTTTATTACGTTTAAGACAATATGTATCAGCATCAATTTCACCAATATGTAGGGTGTTCCTAGGATCACAACCTGCAACGGGCTCATCGCTGATATTCATCATGCAATAGACTTGCCCATTTTTGGACGAGCGAAATAAGCTTTGGAAACTCCGAGGTGAATAGACGTATTTCCCATCGTCATAAGTCAATGGCTGCGGGTACGACCATGTTTTGCCAGCATCTTTTGAAACGGAATAAAGTTTGACAGAGGGGACGCCATCTCTGTGCTGCGAAGCAAGGACCCCGCCCGCTCGAAGGAGCATCATGAGATTGCCATTGGGAAATCTTGCGATACAAGGCTCTGCAAGACCGCCATCGCTTTCCTCAGGTTTTACTTTAATACTTGAGAGTGATTCCCATATTATATTGGATATTTTTTGATCCCAAGTGCCTTTTAGAACTTTAATGCTCATATTTAAGTGGCCGTTGTGATAGCCACATTCACCGCATGGAAGTAAAAAAGTTCCATCTGACATTTTTTCGATTTTAAAGGGCACAAGGTTCGTCCCAATTTTTTGCCAGGGCGACCAACCATTGTCATTGTCACGGGATATTCGGCAGCAGGCTTCTATTTTCCCATCATTGCATATTCCGGCTCCAGAAGCGGGCACTGCGCCTTCTAAAAAAGCCATCTTAGTATTGATCAGTAGGCCTGCCTCTGTGTCTAGAAAAGTATCATTGATTGCATTGTCTAAAGCAGGTCTATTTTCAGAGATTCGCTTCCATGTTAATGCGTGATCATCGCTTTGTACGTCATAAACATAGCATTGGGAATTAGGTGATGTTTCATCATAAACGGTAGCAAAAAGTCGATCGTCATTTTTAGAAAGGTAGGAAACTTCGCCAGTGAAAAGTCGACATTGTCTATTAGTGGTTCCGGTCACATTAAATGTTTTGGTAACGACCATGCCTGTTGCTTCATTTTTTCGCACAGTCTCATAGCGACCATAACAAAAGGGACCTGGCTCAGCTGCATGTTCCACACAGATGTTTTTAACATCCATGATCACCTTCCCTTTGAAATTAGGTCTGAAGCAACGCTTACGCATTGTCAATTCAAAAAAATGTTTTTCCAGCGGCTCATCTTTTTTAAATGCTGCAATAAGATACTTGCCATCTGCACTGACCCTCCATGAGCCTGGATGCAATTGATCCATTGACTGGACTTGTGTCATTGCATGGCCGTCGCAAAACAACTGCCCTAGGGTTCTAGGTAATCTGGCGTGCTCCTCACATGGCCGAACGATGCGGTGCGTATCAATCGCGTCATTTATTTGATAAGGGTTGTAATGATTTTTCTCAAACAATTCCAAAGGCAATAATGCTTTATAAATACCATTACCTTGCGGCGTCCATTGTGCTTTAAATAAGTCTGAGCCTTTGATCCAAACTTCATCATTTTCAAATGCGATAAATGTTGGACGCCATTCGGGGGTATACATATGCGCACTGACTTGAATGGGTATCTCTTCACGATAAACTCCCCGGCTGATAACGACCTCGTCATAGCGCCCCATCACACTGGCTGCTGCTGTGATTGTTTTATACGGCTGATCTTTACAGCCGGAGTTTAAATCTGAAGCATGGGGGTGATTTTGTGAAACAAAGATCTGTTTACCTAGGGTTGAAAATGTATTGGGAATAAATTTTTTCATCATGTGACTAGGCTCTTACTCATTAATATTTTTAGATGAGGGTGTTGATTGCACTGTTGATCGTTTGGCATTAAGAATATATTGTTTTGTGTATGACCTTTGAATGGATGGCTAATTTTTCAAACGAACCCGTGGGCCTTATTTTTTAATACAACGCTTATGCTTTTGCCAGCTCATTTGATTTGGAGGGTGTAAACAAATGTTTTACCAATACATCGATCGCCTGATCTAGTTTTTGGTCTTCGAGCAATTGGCAGATTTCGAGATGTTCTTGGAGTATTATCTGCCTCATGCGTTGTGTCCCAGTGGTTTGTGTATGAGTCATGAGAGAAATAAACAAAGGTGCTTGGCGATACATTTGAAGCAGACGACGATTGCCTACCAGTTCAACAAGGGCTTCATGAAATCGCCAATCTGATTCGTAAAATCCCAACTCAAAGCCACGATCAGAGGTCTGCTGCATCACATTAATTGCCTGGTGCATTTTATCAAAGCCTGTTAACTCAAGACCGTTAAGATTTGCGAGATTCAAGGCACCCACTTCGATTGCCATCCGCATTTCCTGAATTTCAACGATGTCGGATTTTTCAAAAACTGGGACAAAGACGCCTCCCAATTCGCCCCGACGTAGCAAGCCTTCATGAACCAGAAGTGCGACCGCCTCTCGAAAAGCGTTGCGGTGTACTTTAAGTTTTTTAGACCATTGTAAAACTTTAAGTCTTGTTCCAGGAGTGATTTGTCCGTGTATTAACTGGCTTCTGAGATTCTGATAGCAAGACTCATTCTGTGGTTGTCGGGTGTTATTGGGTTGTTCTAGGGTTTTTTTCACGACATTATTGTATTAAATGTAACATCAAAGTCAATGTTTTTTGACGACAAAAACTAATTCTTTTGGTGCGCGATTTTATTGCGTGGCTTTTGAGATGAGTTTTGGATGTAACAATAGCGTTGGATTTTATGGCAATCATTCGACCATCAGAGACGTGCGTATGATCAGCTAAAGCCTCTGGATTGTTTGAATTGCTTTAGCCTAGGTGGATAAGGCCCATGATTAATATCTGAGTGTGGGCACAAATGGGATGACGCATGATTTTATGGGAAAACTCGTGCAAGCCATTGCATGATGTCTGGGTCTTGAAATTGATTGTCCGTAGGATCACAGGGCATGGATAATTCTAGTAGTAACGAATTGCCGATGGCCTTAAAGGAATGGATTTGTTCGACCGGGATGGCCATGCTTGACCCGGGGTTGAGCAAAGTGGTCTTGTCGTTAAGGACAACTTCGAATTGGCCATGCAAGGGATAAAACGTTTCGTGTTTGATACGGTGGGCATGAGCGGGACATTGCTGACCATCGAAGAGAAACATGAACTTCCCGCAATACCCAGCCTGCATTTGATTGGCTAACCAATATTCAATAATGCCTTGATTATCGAACTGGCCTAGGCCAAAATCCATGACTAGCGGTTCGGTCGTCGGGATGGCCATATCCCATTGACGCATTTGTTGTGCTAGGGCTGAAAGTACTTCGTCGCGTTTGGGATTTTGTATTTGACACTTGGTGTTTGTACTCATGATGGGCCTCGTGTGTGATGTCGATCACAATTCCGTGATCGGTTGTAAATGATTCGGTTTAGTTTTTAACTGTGCGGGTTCGTTAAATTTCATTCGGGAATTTTTAGGACAAGAAAGGCTGTTAGTAGGATATCTTAGAGCTCGCAAAGGCTAAATGTTTTTAGTTCTTTCGTCAATCTCGCCTGTAGGGATCGTAGGGAAAATGCTTCGTTGTATTAGTCCCACCCGAGCGTTAAGATGAGCTGAAACCCGAAAGTCTACGCAAGTTGAAACAGGCAGAAACAAAGTTGCGGATTTCTATGGCGTTGACATGGAGCTGGGAAAGTACAGGCCATACTGGGACGGGTGCTTCCTGACGCAAACCAGTAGCAAAATGGTGCTACAGCGGCAGTGGATTGATAAAACGTGTGAGTGGGATTTTTTTCAAGGCTTCATTAGTTGAATGCCGTGTTCGAATCTTTACCGTCGGTATCCCAACGCGGCTCCGCCATCGGGGCAGATGACTTGGCCGGTCATAAACGCTGCTTCACTCGAAGCAAGAAACGCACAGACTTCACCTATTTCTTGGGTATTGGCCATGCGACCTATTGGATGCCAACTATCAACCATCTGTAACGCAGCCTCTGGGTCGTATTGCGTGTCAGCCCATTCTTGCATCAAAGGTGTCATCACACCTGCGGGACAAACCGCATTAACACGAACACCTTGCGGGGCTAAATCCAACGCCAGTGCTTTGGTTAATCCGACTTGTCCTGATTTACTTGAGACATAGCTAACAGCTTGTTCTTGGCCGATGAGTCCGACCTCGCTGGACATGTTGATTATGCTACCTTGGGTTTTAAGCAGGTGAGGTAAGGCAAACTTACAGCCCATGAACGTACTAGTCAGATTCAAGTTAATCAGCATTTGGAAATCTTCGACACTGATCTGATCGATTGTCATTGCTGGTGGATGCCAACCTGCGTTGTTGATGATGCAGTCGAGCTGGCCGAATGTGTCTATGGTCTGCTCGACTAACGCAATCATTTGCGATTCAATTGTCACATCACAGGCGATAAAACGGGCTGTCGCGCCGGTGCGTATGAGTTCTTCTTGCACTTGTTTGCCTGCTTGGTGATCGTGTGATGCGACCACTACGGTGGAGCCATGCTTTGCGAAAATTTGAGCGCATCCTAGCCCGATCCCTCTAGTTCCGCCGGTGATGATGGCAACTTTGTTTTGAAGTTTCATAAGCCATTTGTGATGACGCGGATTCGCTGGGGGCTAGATTGCCCAACACGCTATGGGGACGATGCTCATTATAGTCAATTCGCCAAGCGGCGAGCTTCTGCCGGATGTTTACTACGGATTATAAACTTTCAGGAATTCGGAATCTTAATTTCAGAATGCTCTTGAGCTTCCCATATGAAACGGCCGACGATGACACCGTTGGGCATGGTGTGGGTGTTTTCTGAATGTACCGTTTTGCCGTTGATTTCTATGGTTCGAGCATCCGGTGAGAAAGCAGCGTCAAGAATGACCTTACGGGAACTGGGCAAATTGAGTTGTAAAAGCCAGTCGTTTTCGTGCTTTTCTAATTTGAGTGTGTAGTCTCCGTCAGGTCCGGGCAATGTGCCAGTCAAAGCGGTAAGCGGCCCTACCTGGGGCATAATATGTACAATCTTAAAACCTGGCTCAGCGGGTAGAATACCACATAAACCCTAGAGTAAAGCTGTAGACGCGCCAAGTCCTGCACCTTGGGCCACGGCACGGCTGTTTCGACAACGCCAAGTGCCTTTCGTCTTTTCACCATATAAACACCAGAGTTCGGGCCAGGTATTTAAACCTTGCGATTCAATCTGATCCAAACGCGTATGGAGCCATTGCACAGCTAGGTCTGGATGACCGGCATTGATAAAGGCACCGGGTAAATACATCCAAGCAGGTGAAGTTTGGCCGAACTGCTCAGAATTTTTCGACCAGTTCTCAAGTGCAGACTGAATCATCTTACTTGGAGCTAGATGCCACATGGCAACGAGGCTATTAGCATGCTCGCTGACATGGCTCTGCTGTTTACCCTCAACAATCGCATCAACAAAAACACCCCGACGCTCGTCAAACCAACGCGGAATCTGAGCGGTCATACCTTGGGCAATTTCTTTCCAAGGGTTAGGTGACTCATCCATTATTTTAGCAAGGTCCGCTGCGCAGTGCATGACCTGTGCAGTCATTGCTTGTAGTGGTAAAAAAGACCCGCGACCATCCATGTGTCCCCAGTCAAAATAGAGACTGCTAGAAGGCAGTGGCATCATATAATCTTGACCAATAAATGACTTGGCCAAATCAAGAAAACGAACCACGCTCGGCCACATGTCTGCAATTAGCGAGCGATCAGCAAAGATATGATAATGCTCATGTAGACGCAGAGGCAAAGATAAGGAGTGGTCAAAAAGTGATGGATAATCACCATTGTGACCGGGGAAGCTATGGCTATATGTTCCAGTTCCTTGTTGTCCTTCTCGTGCATTGATAAAGTAACGACGTAGCAGAGCCATGTCCCCGAAACAGCTTGTAATAGCAGGCACGATCGCGGAACAATCACCTAGATACTGTTTGCGTTCACGGGACGGATTGTCCATGGTGCGGTCTACAATATTCAGTTCAGTCGTAAGGCGAATCATCTCGAAAACTCGATCAAGTTTAGGATCATTACAGCTAAATTGCCCACGATACTCAAAGTGATTACAGAGTTCTTCAGCCCATACTTCTTCTAGTATTAATTCATCTGGCATATCACGGAAGGTAAGTTGGACGTATCGGAAGTGCCGCCAATCACCGCTTTCCCAGCTTTGTTCGCCAGGGCGTGTAACATAATAATCGGCAATAGTAGTACGATGTGAAACATAGGGAACAACGCGTTCATTATCCAGACGATAGGCGTAACCAATATCAATCACAGCGACTGAGGTAGATAGACGGAAACCAAAACGCGCGTTCATCAATTTACCAAAATCAAGTACGATTACAGCATTTCGCATGCCATCAAACGTCGCATCAGATTCTAACATAGAAGAGTTTTTTATAGTCACACTGCCACTGCCTGTAAGCAGGGATTCGGCATTAATCACCGTCGCCTTGCTTAGTGGGACAATATGTTCCAGGCTCATGCGAACAGCTGTATCATGCGCGCTTGTTTCATGCTGTTGTATCACTTCGCCGACATCTAGCAGGCTTTGAGGGCGATGGCGAATACGACGCAGCGGACGAGTTTCACACGGAATCAAGTTTGCCCATGGGAAAAAACGAGCTTGGGGTTGTTCTCGTCCCCACCCTGGGGCCATCTTTGCAATTACATATTTTGCGGGCTCCCAAGTTGTGTCATCAAATCCGATTGTCTGCCAGTTAGGTGTATCTAGATTGGCGATAAATATTTCCGGCCACATCGAATCCCCCATATGTGCGACAGGTTCTTGGTAGGCCTGACAAATATGTGCACGCCAACTTTCATCAGTAGCAATAATTAGATTATCATCAGCTTCAAGCTGGCAGAGTAGGCCCCTCGCCTGAGCATGATTCGTTAATGCGGCACGCTGTGTGTCATGATAAACGCGAATAGCGATGCAATTTTCTCCGGCGTGTAAGTGGGCGGTGACATCATGGGTTTCATAGCGTTGGTAACGCGGATCGGAGATGGGCGGGCCATGGGCAATCAACTCGCCATTAACCCATAATGTAGCATCCCGTTGAGCAGCTAGCCGTAACAAAACCTGAGCAGGCACAGAAGGCAGTGAGAACTTCCGGCGGAAATAAACATAATTATGCACCCCGGTTGTAGGTCTAGCACTCCATATCCACGCAGCTTTCCAATTAGCGACCGGGTAAGCAGCCGCACTATCAAAAAAGGTTTGCCCTTGTTCGTCCCTTGATGTTACTTTGGGAGGTGAATTTTTATTGTCAATCATACTTATACCTATCATGATGGTTTTACATCAGTCTTTCATCGTGTTCAGGCTTAGTCTTGGTTTCACCTATCCAGCCGCTTAACCCTTTTTCTGATTAATAGATTCACAATCACCATTTTTAAACTCATCGCCAGTTGCCGTCACATTATCATAAGCTGCCCAAATTGGAATGTTTTTTTCAGTACTTTTAGGGTTATAACAAATTCCAGTAAAGTAAATATAGAGAACACCATAAGCATGGTGATGTTGCGTTATCTTAATCGTCAATTCGAAGTGTTCATACGCAATGGCTGGTGGCGACTTTAACGTGACTGGCTTATATGCGTTGGTTGCCAGTGGGCCGTAATATTTCGGTCTGTTTTTTGAGCTAGACTAGAAGAGATGCGATGGGCCCGGTTCAGACCATAGTGCAATTAAGTCATCCACATGAGCGGTTGCTAAAGCTTCAACGGTGTCTGCTGCTCCGTAATAGATTTTGACTTCGCCGTCATCTTCAAGAATCATTCCACCAGGAAAAATGACGTTGTGGCGGAAACCTGCATTGCATTCGTAATGAGTTTCAGGGGTCATCAGTGGGCGTTTGGAGATGCCAATGATTTGGGTTGGATCGTTTAAGTCCAATAGCATGATGCCTGCGGTGTAGCGTTTTTTCCAAGTTTTTTCCCATCCGTTTTTCCCACGATTAAAGTCAATATCCACAGCATGGAACGTGGTGAGCCAGCCAGCTTTTGTTTTTATCGGTGGCGCAGCGGGGCCGATTTTGTCATTGGCAAAAGGCACATCTTCGACCGCTAAAAGTAGTCTGTGGTCTCCCCAGTAGCGAAGGTCTGGTGATTGACTTAGCCATAAGTCGAACTGGTCTTTCCCGCGACTGTAGACTGGGAAGGGGCGTTCAAGTCTTACATAGAGTCCATTGATTTTTTCAGGAAACAAGACCATATTTCGATTATCAGGTGTGGTCATGGTTTGGATTTTAAAATTTTCAAAATCTTCTGTGACTGCAATGCCGCCTCGTACGCCGTGTTGCGTATCAATGGCAAAGCACATGACAACTTTTCCTTCGATGACGGTGAGCCTTGGATCGTAAGCTCGTCTAATTTCATCATTGTGCATTTCAAAACAAGGCTTGCCTGACGTACGCCATTGAAGACCGTTATCAGAGTAGGCAAAACCGATCCATGTTTTGAATTGGTGGGGAATGGTATCGCCGTTGGCTTGATCCATATTGGTACAGTCATCGCAGCGATAAGCCATGACATATTGGCCTTGGTATTTACAAACGCCTGCATTGAAAATTAAAGATGGCTGCCCAGGTACATCTTGTGAAGACAGAACCGGGTTATTGGGATATCGCGTCACAATAGAAGCAGTGGTGAATAGGTTTTGTTCAATACAAGACATTGTGGTTAATCCATAAATTTGAAGTTTCAGGGTATGTACGCGTATTTAAAGGTTTGTTGTTGGTGGATTTTAGCAATGCTACACCGTGAGTCAACCAGAGATCGGTCTAAATAGCGATCGGGTGCGTGAGTGAAGTTGTGCGGGTGATTGTTCTGTGAAACGCGATTTAAAGCGTTTTTAGAGTAGGTTTGAATAACAGAACCGTTTTTTGGGAAGAGTCGGGCAGGCCAGGACATTTATTTTTTATAAAATACTTGATATCGTGGTTGAGCCAGAATAGACTATTGTGTCGAGTGCGATGTGAAAAAGATTGATGTAGAGTGACCTAAAAGGAGAATTGCAATGTTGACTGACCAGCTGTTAGACGTAAAAAATGGATATCGGCGGACGTTTTTGAGGCGGGGAGGCTTTACATTGATCGAGCTTCTTGTGGTGATATCGATCATTTCATTGCTGATCGCTATCTTGTTGCCGGCATTGGGGCAAGCTCGTGAAGCAGCTAAGAATATGTTATGCCAGAGCGTGCAACGCTCAATTGGACAGGCAACGTTTAATTATGGCGTGGATTACAAGGATTGGATTACGCCCGGCCGAATGTATATGCCTGCACCATGGGATGGCACGACGAATTGGGCTACGCCATATTACGGGTTGCTGTCTCGTATGGGGACATATAGTGTTAATGACTATGGGCTGGATTACGAACGTGATTTTAGCTGTCCTGTTGAGGAGCGTGCGCCGTCTTCTTGGTTGCATCAGAATATTGGGACTAGCTCGCGGATTACAGGTGACGCAGCAGATCCGAGTATTAACTACAACGTGCATCATCGTTATGTAGATCTAACTGTGACCTGCCCCCAAACTATGTACCAGCCGTTATGAGAGTCGG
>JAESSU010000097.1 GCA_016763955.1 Phycisphaeraceae bacterium
ATCCAAGGCATAATAGTCTACCGAAACATTGTATGATTTCTTTGGACTCACAGAAGTAAACGAGCCGTTGGCAATAATATAACTTGCACCACTATTTTTAGGATTAATATCTTTATAAAACTCAGCATACAAAGACCGCTTGCCTTTGTGGACGATTTTGGACTCTAACTTCAACACCGAAGCGGGCGCATCAGCCTGTTGTGTATGAGCCCACTTTGCAGGAGCATCTTTCTCCCACCTTTCAAACCCACCATTGTTAACACCAGCATGGGCAAATGTACATAGAGATAGCAATAACACTAACGTGATCGTTTTCATCTGTTGTTCCAATTATTCGGTTAAACGATTCTAAATTATATAAAGTGAATACTTACTAATAAGTTGGATACGCATGAACACCCCCACCACCGGCATGTCCCCACTGATAGAATTCCCATGAACGAATATCTCGCTCGGTTTGTGGTGCGACATGCCCGTCGAGCCATGTCACATTAATGCTGCCAGCACCATAGTGACGTAAGGCTGCCACCGCATAAGTGGGACTATCAAGCAAGCCGCCCAAACCTGGCGAGTAAATCCATTGCGGACTGGGACTGCCCGTCGAATTGGCATCAATGAGCATCACGATTTTCCCCATCGGCTTTTTGAATCGATCCAGATTCCGCAAGAGGAAATAGGCCGGAGTGGGCTCCCAGTTTGTATTAAGATTGCCAAAGGTCTGAGGATAACGATAGCTGAGCCATCCGAGATAGGGATCATCCTGTGAAGGACACTTATAAACCGGCCCCTTGGCGGTCAAGTAATTCCCATCCAGACGACTGGCCCAAGATTGCTTGGGGCCGCCATTCATATTTGCAGGCGGAATCCATGAGTCATGATCCGTTGCGTAAGTATGAAACGCAATGGCAAGCTGCCGCAGGTTACTGGCACACGCAATCGCTTGAGCTGCCTTACGTGCAGAGCCCAATGCGGGAAGTAAGATAGAAATCAGCAGTGAGATAATTGATATCACAACCAAAAGCTCTATTAAAGTAAAACCCTTCTGATGTCCCTGTCGCGTTTGACTTGCTGGCTTTATCGATCTGCGTAACATATCTTCTAAATTCATCATCGTCTGCCCTTTCAGTTATTCACTTCCTGAGATTGCTCTAACGTACCTGCCGCAACTTCGCGATACGTCGATGGTGATCCAATTGAATCGGTCCAGTTAATTTGGCCATGCAAAATCACATCACAACAAGATTGTTTTTTGCCAGCAATCGCATTGACCAGATGCTCCGCAGCCATCTGTGCCTCTTGCGTATGTAGCCATACCGTGTCCAGCGAAGTCAGCGGCACCGCATGATTCAACGGTTGATTGTCACACAAGGCAACAAGGGATAAATCCTCTGGAATCTTCACCTGATGCTGGTAACAAAAAGTGAAAACTTCATTGGCAATCAACTCGTCAGGCACGACCAACGCAGTCGGTCGATTCGCACGAGCTAAAACCTCTTTGACAATACCCAGTTGTGGATGACCATCTGTATTGGGAATCTTAACTAGCATGTCCGACCACACCTTGATGCCCAGTTCGCAGTGATCCGCCGTATCACTTCATGTCGTGCAATACGCATATGTGGCATCTCAAGAGCATATTCAAAAATAGCAATCTCACGATGCCCCAACTCATAAAGACGGCGCATCATCGGAGCAATCGCCAAGCTAGGGTCATATCGAAAACAAGGCAATCCCAGCTCCGTTAGCCCCGGGGGATAATTGCCAATCAAAGCCACTTGAATATTGGCATCGATTAGTTGGCGTAAATCTTCAGGATCCAACGTGTAATTAATACTGATAACCGCACCACGTACACGACGCGATGCAAGTACCACTCCCACGTCAGCCCACAAGTGTCCATGCCGGTAGTAATAAATACTCACCGAATGATGACGGGGATCAATTTTTTGATGCACGCCAGACAAAAGTAGGCCAGTTAGTGGATGCTGCTGACGCGATTTACGCATCCAGTCAGGCAAAACCACTGCAATTTCAACCACATCAGGCAGCTCTGCCACAAAATTGCCCACTGAAGGCCTCTTTACCACCAAACCGTCTGTGACTAGCTTTTCAAGCCCGCGTCGTAATGTTTGGTGATTCACTCCAAGCTCGCGAGACAACGCCTGCTCGGATGGCAAACGGTTGCCGGGCATAAACTTACCTGACCGAATCCAAGTCGCAAGCTGTTCATAGGCACGGTCAGATTTTAAGTTCGAAACGGATTTCATAGGCAACACACTCTCTAAACACGCCAAGCGATACACTATGCAGTACACTCTCTGATATATTAGCCGTGTATCTATTAGAGTCAAGAATTCTCTTGTAAATCTTTCGCTTTTCGCAAAATTTAAAAATAAAAACAAACGCCAACCCTTTGTGGATCGGCGTTTGCATCAGTATTGTCAGATGCGAGAGGCTTGTTTTTCACCACCACCGCCGTGAATCAGAGACCTCTAGCCATGCCCCATATATAAGCCCTAAAATCTTCGTCTAGCCAGTCACTGCAAAACACCGATCATGCAAGTAAAGCTTCGAGCTGCTTACACTTGGCTTCTAACAAAGGTGAATCGTAAAATGAGAATTGGGGTTCCTGGTGATACCCCAGTCGCGTATCTGCATTGGTCAGCTCAAGGCAGAGCTTCACATTGGCCAACTCGTCTTTGATGATCGCAGCCCCTTGCACGTCAAGCGTAACAGTGCAAGGCGCATTGAGCCCCGCAGCTTCCATGACTTGTTTACGCCAACGGTAAAAACGAAATACGTTCCATGAACTATGTAATTGCAAACCGATCATTTTCGCACAGCTTAATTCTTCAAAGCGATGAAGGCTTTGCGCCTCGGTAATTGGCGAAGCATCTGTCAATGCTTTTTCATACGCGGGGATGCTACGTTGCCACAAGGTCGCCATGGTCTTCAGGTCATTGGTGACCGTATCAAGATCAAAAAAATCAAGACAACTTTCCACCCGGTCGCCAAGCGTATGCTCTATCCATGATCCACCTAGAGGGACATCTTTATACGAAAGACTTAGCGGGTAAGCGGGTGCGTAATTCAGCGGGCAAAAGTAGAGAAACTTCATCGAAAAGGGATAGTGGCTAAAAGCTTCAGAGAATCCAGTCCAAGCATCGATGGTCCCAGTCGTATCCACAGTGCCAAAGTATGATTGAGCTAACTCTTTCATGAACCATGTCGGGTTCATACTTTGAGTCGGTTGCTCGGTGAACAAACCGATGGCATAACTATTAAGTGTCAGCGAACAACCAAAATTCCAGCACGCCATAATGCCTTGCACATTCTCTTCTGTGAGGCCGGCCATTTTACGATGCAGATTCGGAATCAATGGCATATTAGGAACCGTGGCAAGTTCATGCGTCGTGCCAATCTGCATTTTGGCGTGGACGGGGATGCCCTGCTCAGTAGCAATCTTGTTGGACTTATTAAAGCGTTCACTGGGGCCAGTGTAGCCCATCGAATATTCATCAACGCTAACCGATCGACCGGGTTGTTCCCATACGCCCCCGCGCTCAAAGTCGAGCATCAGCTCCACGCCAGCAGGTAAGTTTTCGATAATGATTGCCTGAGGGTCTTCATACCACATTGCCCAAGACCAATTCCATGCGAGCACTTTGGGACGAGGCGTGACTGTATCAGCCGCCTTAGACCAAACTGTCAGTAGCTCATTAACCACATCAGCAGGTTCACGATCAGCACACCGCTTGCACGTCATCGGCGGCAGATTAGGGTCACTGATGCCATCAGGGATGGGTTCAAATAAGTGGTAATGTGACCAACAGTGCGAGTGATATTCACTAGCAGTGATGAGTACCACGCCGCCAAGTCCAAGCAGGTTCCCCATAAGTTGCGTGACGGCTTCATTAAAAAAAGCTTGAACCTGTTCATCAGACGTACACAAAGCAGACAAAGTAATTTTGTATAATGGATGAACCCATGACTGGCCTTGCAGACGCTTATGTGTTTCCCAAAACGGATCATTCTCTTGAAGCGCTAAAGGTTCATTGAAATATAGAAAGACATTCACGCCGCAACGTTTACCGCGTTCAATAAGTTTCTGGAGATTTTCAACCCGAACAGCAGCACCAGGTCGATTCAGCTCGGGCAAGACCGTGCTATCCATCAAGTCCGCAAGTCGACCGCGTAACCAGATCGCATTAAAACCATGCGAAGCAATATCTCGCAATACTTCTTCGGAATAGACTTGCAGCGAATCCATAATTTCATCGCCACAAAAATCACTTTTAGGTGAGCGCCATATACGCGGCTGGTCTTGAGTTGTCCAGTTAGACATAATTTCAATTTCTTGATTATTTGTAAAAAAAGGTTAAATCAGGAATCGTTCATTTCAATGACGACCCCTGAGGTTAATTTAGAATCCCATACCCATCACGGTGTAATATGCAAGGTTTGGCTGTTGCACATCCATGCGACCAATCTGTCCAATGACAGGCTCAGAGGCTTGCACCTTCAATGCATATTGACCCAAGGGAATCTGATAATCACCGAACGGTTCATTCATGCGATAGCAACGTACTCGCTGCGCTCCGACGACACCTGCGTCAATGATTTTAGGCTCTTGATTTTCAAAATAAATCGTGAAGGTAAGATTGGCATCCGTGTTACCGGGATTCAAAATAACCAATGATTCATGACCTTTAGGATCAACATCGCCTGCTGCGGGAAGATCGCCATCGGGGAAAAACCATGTCCGGTGTCCGTGTGTCTGTTGTGTCATCGTAAGCTTTCAATATTAAGTTAAGGATTTAAAATTTTTCGCATGCGAGCTAAAATCAGATCGCGTCCCATGTCACCAAAGGCTGTCGTCGAATCAGCTGCTGATTCTAGATACCATTTTTCTGTAGATAGCTGTTCCATCTTCACAGTCTCTGGCATCAAGGACATGAGCAATGATGTCTCACCAAGGCCTGCATGATCAAACTCAAATTGCTCAATGATTTTGTCATCCATCAACGGATGTACCTGAATCCAATTAAAGGGATTATCTCCCTCATCATGTTTCTGGTAATAATCTTTCATCTTGTTATCACCCCACCAGCCTTCACCACGACTTTTTTCTAGAAAGGCAAAGGTGGCCTGCCGCCCCGCCGTTTTGAACGATAAATCCGTGGGCATACCCGCTACGAAATTTTCCGTTTGATGATGAATAAAGCCATGAATATTGCGAAACCCAATCCGCAACAGCGATGTAAAAAGTTCCTTGCCAAAAGGCAATAAAGCTTCCGAAGGGACATGCACCGTGCCATTACCTTCAGGTGGTTCGACAAAATAACTCCCCGCCCCATAATAAAAGGCAGGCAAGATCACCATTTTAATTTCATCTTCAAGAAGCTCAACACAACGAATAACCACTAACGTATCTAGGCCCACAGGCAAGTGTTCGCCATGATATTCCAGCACGCCCAATGGCAGTACGACTGGCCAGTTTTCTTCAATGGCTGTGCGAATCTGTGAAGGCAGCATGAGTTCGTAACGCATCGTTTTACTCCAATTCAAAAATTCGGCGATATTTACCACTAAACAGGTCAAACGCACCGTCGGTCACACGTCCGCCATTTTCCCAACGCAGGCCAAACTCCGGGCCTTCCAGGAAAGTATCAACCTGAAACGTCATGTTCGGTTCCAAATTGTAAGTCGAAGTTTCTTCCATCCAAGGCTGCTCCACTTCCATCAAACCTAGACCATGACATGGGCCATATAGGAAGTTGTCCTTAAAGCCGCGATCGACAAACAACTGATGGTAGTTAATGGAAATCTCACTTGCGGGTGTTCTGCCTTTTAGCCAAGCGATGGTTTGCTCGTGTGCTTCAAGTCCAAACTCCACTAAGCGGCGCATGTCATCGGACATTTTCCCTAAGCAAATGGGCAAGCCCACACTCGAAGAATAACCGGCAACACGCGCTCCAATATTAAGCTGAACCAACTCGCCTTTTTGCATCACCTTAGGTGTGGGGCGAGAAATGGCATGTGATGAACTGCGACCTGAAAGGACATAAGTTGGATGCCCTTCATACTCAGCGCCGTTGGCATAAAACGCTTCTTGAATAATACCCACCGCTTGCTGTTCAGTCATGCCCGGATGAATTTTGCCCAAGATCGTTTCCACTGCAATATCAGAAATATGGCAGGCCTTTTCCAGACACGCAATTTCTGCGGGTGATTTAATGGATCGCATTTTCAGCATCAATGGATCAGCATTACCAATCTCTGCTCCGGGGAAAGTCTTTCGCAGGCTGTCGATCACCGTGACGGTGGTGACTAGATAGCCGCCGATACCAATACGTTTAGGCTCAGCAACTCCTAGGTCTTTAAACACAGACTCAAAGGTCGATACCGACACGCCTGGATATTGGGGATCAGCAGATTCACGGTATTCCACTAACTTATAAATATCGGGAATTTCGCTGCGGTCACGGGCATATTCGCCACTTTCTGGGCCGATGAGCAAAGCTGCCCCATGAGCCGTAATCGCCACGCCAGCCATTTCAAAAAGTGTCCAATAGTCGGAGAAATAACGCACATTAGCAGCATCCGCTTCATTGGCATTAACCAGTAAAACATCAAGGTTCTGCTCACGCATTAATTCACGAGCACGTTCGATGCGCTGTTTAAATTCCGGAGAGCTAATTTTCGGAGGTGCTAAGAGAGTGTTTGTCGTCATGATTGTACTTTCAATAAGTAATAAAGACCCTAGAGTCATTCAAAGTGATTCCCGGCGGATGAATTCCGGGGATAGTTGACAGTAAATAGAAGATTCAATTGTTGAAGAAGCTTTTTCAGTCTCATTGATCATTTCAAGAAGACATTCAAAAGCTTTGTGAGCAAGCTGCTCAATAGGCTGCGCGATGACACTAATCGCAGGACACACCAAACGTGCTGCGGGAAAATCGTCAATACCGCCCATGCCCACATCATCAGGAATGCTTAGCCCATGTGATCGCAAACATTCGTATACACGAAACGTCGTATCTTCAGTTAATCCCACGATGGCAGTGTGTGGCTTTGCAGTTGCAAAATTAACAATTTTATTTAATTGCTCATCGGTTGCCTCACTAGGTAACTCGACTGTCTTGAGAACGGCCCCCTCTGTGACGAGCCCCTGAGCCAACCCCTTGCAACGCTGAGGCAAAGTCGGGTCATTGGGCAAACAAGGTGCGACGGCCATCACATGTTTATACCCCATCTCAATTAGATGCTGGCCCATCATTTGCCCAGCCTCAATATTATCAAGACCCACATGAGGCACCGTCATCCCTAACAGCGGCCGGTCCACACTCACTAGCGGGATCCCCGCAGTGATCACCTGCTGGCAACTTTGCGTATCACTGGGCGCAACGACCAGTCCATCAATCCCACGTGACAACAAATCGCTAAGGTATTCCTGCTCCTGTTGAGCATTTTCATTACTGCAACATATCAGCAAACGATAGCCCGTTGCCCAAACTTTTTTTTCCAGATGCTTAATAAATTGGTTGAAAAAGACACTGGTGATATCAGGAACCAACACGCCGATCTGCATGGTCTTACCGGTGCGCAAAGTACGTCCAGCTTGCGAAGGACGATAACCTAATTCCTGGGCAACAGCGATGACTCTAGCCACTGTCTTTGCAGAGTACCGATGGCTCTCAAAACTCTTATTGAGAATCCGCGATACGGTAGAGGGGTGAACCTTTGCCTTACGCCCGACCTCTGCAATGGATGGATTCGAAATCGCCATACCTGAATAATACAATCGATTGCCCAAGAGTCAAATAGTTTATTTAGGAACTCTTAAAATAAGCAAAATAAATTGCCTAGGGGCTCGGAGCAGCAACCACACCGATGCCCCAGGGCTTATCGGGTGACCCAAATCGGGCTCGTCCAAGCAAAGCAACCATGTGCTTTAGCGAGATTGTGCGGGTATCGACTGTCCTTGGTAAACGGCCAGTGATTGTTCTTAGCGGGGTCATCGTTAAAAGATGTTTCGCCTTGAAGCTTCACCCGTAAGAAGTAAAAATGAGTTCCCGGCAAAGTATCTTTATCTATAAATTCCAACTCACATTGTTCGCGGCCTACTTCTTGTTGATAGACGACTTCAATACCATCTCGGATGATTTCGACAAACTCGATAGGCTCAGGCGACTGCACACAAGCAGTCATGCGAGCGGGCCGATCACTTTGAATCTGTGACCCAATCAAATGATTGTTAATTCTAAAATCGATGGCAACCTTAACGCCTTGCGTAGCAATAATCCGTCTAGACCGATAGGCATCAAACATCGCCCTAGGCGTTAAATCCGTTGCAAGCAATCCGGTCATCGCACCACCAAGGCCAGGCACACAGCGGTGCGTATCACTAGAGCCGATAAAACCAAACACCTTACCTTGGCGAAGTTGCTGGCGACTAAAATCAGACTCTTCAATACACACCCGCCATGATGAGCAAACCTCCACGTTCCATTCTCGTGATGAATCACTCAAACGAAAAGTCGGATGATGCGGATAACACATCACCGGTGTTTGGTTTAATTTTGCATAAAGTTCAGTCTCATGATTCACCCCCGGATCAATGCGACGAACCAAGTTCCCCCCTGCCTCCTGAAACACCACACAGCGGTGATTAAAATGAGGCGTTAACGCACGGTCGTGAAATGTAAATTCATAGCCGGGGAAAACAACAAACTCTTTGTCCTTGGAAAAGAGACGACTGTGATCCTGATGAATTTGCCACTCAGCATCCATGAGCGCTTTATGCGGATAATAGTCGTTATCAATAATGCAAAGCGCATCAAGCCCTGCCACATCGCGTGCAAAATGGATCAGTTCATCGACTTCCCCTTCTGCATCGGGGCTAAAGTTACTATGACAATGCGTATCAGCCCAAAACAGACTATAAGCCTTGTCATCATGCTGAATCCGCATACGCGGTGGCGTGGGACGCTTGGTGTAAAGCTGATCCCATCGAGCCCACAGATTAGCCGGTGATTGGCAAGGGGATGCATCATCCGTTTTTATCGCCTGAGCTTGCATCACCTGATTGTTTTCATTTTCAAAGACAAACAAGCCAATCGTGAGTTGGTTTTCACCACTGTGGTTTGCCACTGCGTAGCTGTAGCCGCTATTGGCAAACTGTTCGACAGGGCCACAAGTTCCATCACTGTGGAGCTGGCGACCAAGCAGCTGGCCCTCAACGGACGTGTTGCTAGATTCAGGGCGAGATTCCCATAGCAGATAAATATTTCCACCTGCTAAGCGTGTGAGTTGCGGCTCGCGTCGCCACCCCAGATACCCCTTGTAGGTCTCAGAAGGTAACGTGCCATCACGGAAATCCGCAATGACTTTTGTGGCTGACAACTTGTTTTGAGCCGCCAAAGTTTTGAAGATTTGACCATCCCAGATTGCAGCTGATGCAAAGGGATAATGATCAACCACGCCCCGTTCATCAGTCACTGTTTGGAGCACTAAACAGGCCACGTAAACTTCACTAGGACTATTCGCAACCAACGTTGGATTAAGCCATCGCTCGTTTACATCGCCTAAACGGTCATTGATTTTAAACGGCTCATCAGCAGCTAACGAGGAAGCTAAAACCACTTGATAGGTTTGATTTTTATATTCATCCCATGCCACAAAAATCGCATCTTCACAAGCCGTGATCACTGGCCGAAAAGCATTGACCTGCGGCCCGGAGATTAAGGGGTACAATTCCCAGCTTGAGCCTTGACGCTTAGCGATACGAATCCGGATATGCTGACCATCACTTTCAGGCCACGCCACAAAAAGACCGCGTTGGCTACACGCAGCTACTGGCGGATGAATCAGTTCTTGGCCCATCATCACTTGCTCGGGTTCGCTTAACTTACCCGTTGCTAGGTCTAAGCACAGATAAACCACTTGCCATTGCTCTTGAACATATTCGTTATAAAAAATCCCCACATGCGTTTGGTCTTGGGCCACCAGCGATGAATGATGAGCATACCCTTGACAGGGATGATCAATTCGCTGGTCGCCATCAGGGCCGCTAATGAGCAGGTGAATCGCGTAAGTGTGCCCAAGAATTTTGGTCGTCGCACACACAGTCACCTCGCCCACTGCCACCACAGCCATCTTCCGAGCAAAGCTCGTGGTGATATTTTCGGGAAAACAAAAGCGTTTTTCCTTTTCAGCGTTATTCACAATAGAAGTTGATTCCATGTTAAAATCAGTCTTATCATTTTTTCGTTCTTGCGTGTTTTGAGAAGCGACGTTGGCATTTAATGGCTTATTCATGATTATAAATTAACACTTTGAGCTTTTTCTTGACATGGCAGGATCGGACAATATCATGTTAAAAACGGACATATTAATTTTGGAGCCGATCCAATGGACTTTGAAACCTGCCCTATGACGCTACATGCCCGATCACTGAGTCGCGCTCATGTGATCCGACGGCCATGGAAAACCGAGCCGAGTTTTCGTTTGATCCAAGTGCTTGAGGGGCAAGGGGTCTACCGTTTTGAGTCCGATTCAAAGCCCATTGAGCAAGGTGATTTTCTCTTACTTGCCCCGGGTCGCCGGACGATTATTGGCTTGCCAACGATGAATATTTTTTCGCTTCATTTTGATCTGGATGTTGCAGACGATCATGCGCAATTAA
>JAESSU010000098.1 GCA_016763955.1 Phycisphaeraceae bacterium
ACACGAGACGTTTCAGGCGAAGGTGTCCAACAAGCTCTGCTCAAAATGCTCGAAGGCACCACCGCCAACGTTCCGCCACAAGGTGGACGCAAGCATCCCGAACAACAGTACATTCAAATCGACACCACCAACATTCTCTTCATCTGTGCAGGAACCTTTGTGGGCTTAACCGAAGTGGTTGACCGACGCATGGGACAATCTTCCATCGGCTTTGCCAGTGAACAAACCCATGATGACGAAAAGAATGATGACCAAGGTTATCTACTAAGTCAGGTCACACCTGAAGACCTCTCAGAGTATGGCATGATTCCCGAACTCATCGGCCGTCTGCCCATCATCACCTCGCTTAATCCACTAGATATTGAAACACTGATCATGATTCTCACCGAGCCTAAGAACGCGCTCGTACGTCAATACCAGCACTTCTTCACCATGGAAAATGCTGAGCTTGAATTCACCACGGACGCTTTGGAACTCTTAGCCAACCGTGCCATCGGTCGCAATACCGGTGCTCGTGCCTTGCGGTCGGTCATGGAAGAAATCATGCTCGACAGAATGTATGACCTGCCGGACTTGCAAAACAACAACACCAAATACATGATGACTGCCAAGGCAATCGAAGATCAGACCCCCTTAGAAGAACTCCGTGTCGCACAAAAAGAATCAGCATAAGACTCGAGTAAAACAAGTCGCCAATGGCTGCAACATCAACCCGCCTTAAGAGGTATATGTTCATAGCCCTGACAATAAGACAGTGGCAACTGAGGGATCAGCTCCATGATGTGGTTATTTAATGTTAGTCCGTCAACTCGCCGCATCCGTCTTATCCCACTGATTCCCTTGCTGTTGATTCTTTTGCTCACCACGGTGAGCCTTGCTCAGCCTCAAAACACACTTCTTAATGCTGCATACCGCGGAGACTTTGATCAAATCCGCAAGGCGTTGGAACTTGACCCCGCCGTCGAGCTTGATCCCCAACTCATCAATGTGCTTGCGGATCTTAAAACATTTGAGCAGCATCAAAAGTCCTTCATCGCAAAACGTAAAATCACAACCCAAGACGCATTGAATAAAATGAATGCTTCACTGGCTATCGGCCGAGTTGAAGACGCGCTGATCCACGCAATCGAAGCACAAAGCCAAGCTGACAATCCCAAAGATTTTCTCCAAACCCCACAGGTTTTACAGCTTATCACCGATGCTGAAACCCAAGCAGGCAAAACGGAACTCCAAGGCAACTGGCTCAACGCCCTAAGTCTTTACCGCAAACTGGAAATGCTTTTTGAGCCCACCCCCCGCTATCAAACACATATTGATCGCATCAACCAACGCGTGCGTGTGATCTCAACTTATGCGCCTCATAAAATTACCCAACTCTACAAACTGCGAGCCCAAACGACAGGCAACACAGAACCGCCACCCGTTGCATTAGAAGATGAGACATGGGAAAAACGTCTCACCGATGTAACACTACCGATTCTCACTTCGGCATTACACAATGCAGCAATGCAACACTATTCAGGCATTGGCTACCGAGAGCTAATGATCGCAGCTGTGGACAGTCTCAAGGCAACACTGCTCACCCCAGGACTCGAAGAATCTTTCCCATCACTGGCAAATCAAAATACAAAAAACAGCTATATTGATTATCTAAACATCGTCAGTAACAACCTGCGTCAACGCCGAGATCGCATGACCAACACAGATGTTGCCACGACGTTGCAACGACTTTTTAATCAAAATGCAAAGACACTAGACCTCCCCAAAAAAGTACTCATTTATGAACTCACCCAAGGAGCCATGAGTGAACTTGATCCGTTCTCAGCAGTGATATGGCCCTACGAAGTCGACCAGTTTAACCGCTCAACAAGTGGCATGTTCTATGGCGTAGGCGTTCAAATCGCATTAACAAATCACCAACTAACCGTCGTCACCCCACTGCCCGATTCGCCCGCCCATGAGGCAGGTATCAAGCCCGGCGACATCATCATGCAAGTCGATGGCAAGCCCACCACCCACTGGACACTGGACTGGGCTGTCAAAGAAATCACCGGCCCAGTGGGAACCCATATCGTCATGGGCATCCAACGCAAAGATGAAAAAGACCTCATCAAGTTCAATCTCAAACGCTCGAAAATCCAAATCCATTCCATTCGAGGCTGGGAACGCGCATCCAACTCAGCCACCGGCTGGGATTATTACATCGACCCTGCAAACAAAGTCGGCTACATCCGAGTCTCACAATTTATCCCACGCACCCCCTCGGACTTTGATGCAGCAATCAACCAAATGGAAAGTGAACATGGCATTAATGCCTTGATCCTTGACCTGCGATTCAACCCCGGCGGACTGATGCGCCGCAGCGTCGAACTAGCCAACCGCTTTATCAGCAATGGCACCATTCTCTCTACCGTCGACTCAAAAGACCGCACCACCAGCTTGTTCCCAGCCAAAGCACATCTGGCTCACTACCCACGCATTCCCCTTGTCGTCCTAATCAATCAAGGCTCAGCAAGCGCAGCTGAAATCGTCAGCGGCGCTTTGCAAGATCACCAATCAGGCATACTCGTCGGCTCACGAAGTTTTGGCAAAGGCTCCGTTCAAGATGTCTATCCCATGTTCTCAAATCGGGCAAAAATGAAGATCACCACCTTGCATTACAAGTTGCCATTAGGTCGGATCATTCATCGTGAACCTGGAGCAACCCAATGGGGAGTGGACCCGGACGTGCCCATTAAGATGACAGATCAGGAAGTCGCCGATGCCATTGAGTACCGCCGTGAGGTGGACGTCTTGCGGGACAATCACGATGGCCCTAAAGCTCAAAAGCTCGTCAGTGAAGGTCTTGATTTACAACTTGAAGCTGCCCTACTGCTCGCCAAAGTCCAAATGCTCGTGCAGGGGAAAAACAATCTCGCCCAACGCCGCAATCCATTCAACACGCCATGAAATCACAGGCAGTCAGTTTCGGATCATTGATTCATTATGATTTGATCCAAATACTGTTGCGCTAAATTCATATCTTGAGTTTGCCAGTAAAAAGTATTCATGCCTTTTCTGCGTTGCGTTTTTGACATGATCTCCAACAGTTCAGATGGCGCACCGACGACCTGTGCTCGTTCACCTGATGCTAGAATTTTTTCATACACATCAGGCCACTGTCCTGCGGGTTTCTGCCCGGCACCTGGAACCCATTGAATCCCATTAAGCATCGGAATCGAAAGCAACGAATCAAGGTGAGGCAATTGCCCGACACCATCCATATGATAAAACGTCCGGCCTAGTTTTTGGGATGTCCGAACCAACGTCGGCTTCACAAATTGATCAAACATCTGCGGACTTATCATGTAACTAAAATCGCATTGCATCATGTAATAAGGCACATCACTGTAGATTCCAGCCCATCCGCAATACCCCGGATTACTAGGCTTCATAGACTCATCAAACAAGTCATAACAGGCAAACCAGGCTGTTTCGATCTCGTCAATCACACGCAAAACTTCTTGTGGATGATGATACAAATCAAACGCCAACTCTTGGGGTGGGCGAAAAGATGAAAGCACATCCATCACGCCTCCCATGTCCGGCATGCCCACTAAAACCCGCCCCTCCCATCGCTCGTGAACCAGCCGCCCGATCTCCAACAGTCGCTTAAGCCAAATATTTTCTCGATCAAATTCAATATGCAGTTCCGTGATGGGCTTGACCTCGTCCACCTTAAACCAAATATCATCAGAGGACTCAGGATGCAGCGTTGCCCCTGTCATAGCTGCTAGCACACCCGCACCCGAGCAGCTCATGTTCACCGAAGGAAATGAATCACCGAGATACGTTTGACGATCAAATTCCCAAGCCAACTGCTCGACTATCTGCTGAGGCGAAATATTGAGATTCGCAAATAACCCGCGTCCAAAATGCTGATACATCGGCATCGGTCTATCACTGTCCTGAATCACAGTCATAGGTAGCAGTGGACGATCCAATTCGCCAGCCCACCATGCGTTGGATGTCTCACGAATCTGTTGCCAATGATCCGTAGTCCAGTCTGCAAATTTGCAGTTGATCGTTGCAGTAGTCATTTAATTAATTCCTGTGGTGCGGGTGTGTTGGGTTGACGGTTTGGTGTTCGAGGGATCGCCTGATGAGGCCAGACGATTTGACGTTGTTGCGGTGACAGCCGTTTAAGTAAAGCAGCTGAAGGGCGATAACCATGTCGAAAGAAACCCCATGATGGGCCATAGCGATAAACTCCAATGCGTCGAAGTCCTTCGTTAACGCGACGGGCTGCGCCATGACAAATCGCATCGGTAAACAGTAAAACATCACCCGCGTGCATGTGGACTTCAATCGCACCTTCAAAGCCATCGCCGGATGTGTTTTCCCCCTCCTTCATACGGTGCTGCTCCCAGTCGGGATGAATCAGGTTTGATTTATGTGATCCGGGAATCACCATGGTCGCCCCATCACCGGGCCCAATATCTTTAAAAGCCATCAAAGCATTGATCTGGCCGCAATGAAACCGTCCGTTGTCGAATCCGAAATGAGTTCGCATGGTATGATCGGCCCCCCCTGAGTGCATGCCAATCGCTTTACCCGGCCCGCGCAAACTGACAAAGTTTTCATCGATGAACATCGGGCCATGGTGGGCATCGAAAGTATTTTCGATGCCGATGAGTGTGCGGATTTTTTCATACCATGCCCCGTGATCGATGAGTTGTTCAAAAGGTTCGCCTGCTTCATATATTTGTTGCAGGTTCATACCATCGTCACCGCCAAAGGTATGAGCTTGGACGCAGCCATTCCAATCTCCATGTGCCAATGGCGGATCCATATCAAGGTACTGATCAAGCGTGTGATTGATTGCTAAGAGGTGTTCACTGGAGAGGGCATTCTTCAAAACAAGATAGCCACGCAAGTCGAAAAAATAACGTTCTCGATCCGACAAAACAGAGGGTGATTGCAGAGGCAACGCTGATGTCTCAGAAGCTGATGCGGCAGTGTTCATGGTGTTTCCTTTGACAGAGTTAATGAGGATGTTAATAGCATAGAGATGTTAAAAGAGAATAACGTCATGGATTATGACCAATAGTTCCGGTATAATAACAATCATGAAACCGCGAAATACTGTTGTGCATCAAGACGCTTTAGGTTTCCGGGTTTGGGTGGGCAGCACTAAACAATCGATTGGGCCCCATCAGCACAGTGATCTTGAACTGAATTTTTTATACTCAGGCACTGCGTTCTACATTCACAGTGGCCGTCGTGTCGCATTAAAGCCCGGACAGATTGCAATGTTCTGGGGCGCTATGCCTCACCAGTTAATTAAATCCGATTCACAAACCAAGATGGGGTGGATCACTTTGCCTTTGGATTGGTTATGGCGGTGTGATTGTCCAGCAGACATGTTTACAAACTTGCTGAGTGGCAACATGATTCATGATCCACTGCCTGAGTCCCAAGATGGTGATAATTTTCAACGCTGGAATCAAATGTTACATCAACCGGATTCACGTTGGAAACGAATTGTCACTCTGGAAGTCGAAGCTAGAATCAGACGACTGGCAATGGCGTTAGAACAACACACCTTGCCCCGGCCCACCCGTCATAAACAATCCACCCAAGTTGTCGATGCTGATCCTGTTGAAAAGATGGCTCATTATCTTTCTCGAAATTTTCGCAGTACCCTCACCGTTGAAGATGTGGCTAAGCATGTCCATCTGCATCCAAACTATGCAATGCGATTATTTAAACGGCATTTAGATATGACGATGATTGCCTACCTAACGCAACAGCGGATTGCTGAAGCTCGCCGTTTGCTGATTACCACGGATGAGCCGATTCTTGACATTGTGTTTGGCAGTGGTTTTAAATCGACGAGTCAGTTTTATCAAATGTTTGAAAAACTTGTCGGTGAATCCCCACGTGCCTATCGCAATCGCGTGATGCAGGCTGACCGATAGCCCGCAGGATCATCAATCATCTTGGGTCAACTTGTCACTGCGATAACTTCCGGGGGGCATGCCAACATATTTTTTAAAGACTGTTGCAAAGTACTGACTGATCGAAAAGCCCAGGTCAAAACTGATCCGCGTGATCGTCTGATTCGTATGTTGCAGCAAGTGCTGATCGCGACGAATTCGCAAATGCGTTCGGTAATCTGCGGGAGTCATACCCACTTCTGTAAGGAATCGTTCATGAACACGACTCACACCTAAGCCTGCAGTCTGTGCCATAACTTCGACCGTGGTTTGCTCGGTCATATGTTTGGCGATCCATTGCATGATCCGTCGA
Organism: Phycisphaeraceae bacterium; assembly: GCA_016763955.1. Lineage (GTDB taxonomy): Bacteria > Planctomycetota > Phycisphaerae > Phycisphaerales > Phycisphaeraceae > UBA7800. Next base: position 6,292 of record JAESSU010000098.1, read on the forward strand.
ATGGTATCTGTTCGCCTACTAGAATCAGAGCAGTTTAAAGCAGCGTCATGATTCCTTAGAAGCTGCACCAGCAGACCGTGAAAGGCTGCTCTAGCTGCCACCTGTCCCATGATTGGCTGTCCGTGTAATTCTGCATGTAACTGTTTGAATCGTTGTGCAAGCTGGGAAGAAGATTGGAAAGTGCGGTGTTGCAATTTTTCCAAACCACCTATCAACTGGCGTGTCTGGGCAATCGTCAAACCAGGAAGTGCCCGTTTCTTAGGATTAGGAAGAATAAGCCAGTACAACGCACAAGGATGCATCACTTCGTCTACCCCCCATGAGGCTCGTCAGGTTGCGTGATATAAACCGCACCACGACAAAGTTGGTATGTCTCGTGTTCGACCCACCATTGCACACTCCCGCCGACAATAAAACAAATTTCAAAAGCCCCCCTATGAGCATGGGGTTTGAGTCCCAAGTCAATGGCGGCCCCGAAATAGCGACCATCATGGGGGATTCGCCACAACTGGTGTATGAACGTGCTAAAGCGATTTTGCTCAGTGGCGTAAAACGTGGCGGACGATTTGTCATCAGAGAAGGCAACAACCTTCCACCTAACGCTCCACTAGAAAACCTTGCTGCGATGTACCAGGCGGCACTGGATTATGGGAAGTATGACGCGTGAATCATATCTGCCGACTACGGCGGAATCGGGCTGGGCTGATGCCCACAACCTGTGTGAATTGCCGGGTGAAATAATAACTCTTATTTCACCCGGCAATCTGCTTGATGATTCCAGGACCGCTGCCCCTCTATAAAATATCTTTAGCTCGTCAAACCATATTCAGCCGGCAAGAATCGTCCAGGCTCGGTCGTTGCAATGACCTGTTGAGCGAGTACATTTTCGTCATCTGGCATTTCTTGAATCGTGTCAGTCATGGTATCTAACCAAGGCAATTCACGGTCTGAAAGTTTCAGAGATTTATCCGCATGAGCCTGACGTAAAATATCGATGGCAGTGAGCCCCACATGACGTGCAGCTGTGTATGGGGTGTCCTTGCTAATGATCGCTTGGGCAAGTTGCACACAACAATCAGGTCGCAGGATATAAGCTTGCGGATCGAGACTATCATCGGACGCAACAAACCAATCGCGGAGTTTTAGTACTTCCTTGGGTCCCTCTCCCAGAGCCACGTTCATCAAGCGACAGTCGTAAATCAATTGCTCCATACTCATCGTTGGTGCCATACCGCCGAGGAGTTTGACGTTCTGAATGGACTCATTGGACCATGTATCGCAACAAGCAGCCGCAAGATTACCCATCGGTGAAAAGTGAGCACAGGATGCACACTTGCCTTCCATGGACATGGGGAAACCCGTAATGGCTTTGAGGATCGGATTTTCATAACCACAATCCTTACCTGGCCCCACCGCCCCGCATTCATAAGCAACGAGACTGCGCACCGCCGTAACTGCTCGAACCACTGCTGCAAAGACACGGGGAATCATTTTTTGTTCCGCAAGTACCATCGCAGTGTTGCCAAAGCCGCATGCTGTATCACCGGCAGCATGTACGCCATGTCGCTTGGCAATTTCAACAATATGTGTCCATAAAAATTTCATGTCCCGTGCGCCTAACACACTTAATCCAAAGATGGAACCTTGCATATCTCCCATCGTCAATGCGTCATCGTGTAGTTCTTTACCGCCTACGGATTCGATACTCAATAGTTCTGCGCCAGCTGCGGCAGATCGGTCAAACAGTTCAAGCATCCCCTCCCAGTAAATCCCGCTGCGCATCTGAGGCGGACGAACCATCTCACGATTATCATTGGGTGTCATGCGAAGTGCTGAAGCAAGGCCATCCTTAGCATGTGCTTCTTCCATCGCATCAAGCAGAATATTAACGATCTGCATCCCCCAATCTGGATGCTCGGTCATCGGCGGAAGCGTTTCAAATTCCACAAGCACACCTGGTGATTCTAATTCCGCAGCACGCTTAAGCACGCCTGTAATCATTTGCCTGTACTCAGTACAAACTTTATTCATCGTGCCTGCCTCAATGAGCATTGGAGGCAGCGTAAAGTTGATTTCAGGATAGACAAGGCCCCCGCCTAACACCATCCCTCGGCGTAGCGTAAAGGGATTAGGTGCATGGCCAAAAACCAGTTTAGTCGGATCATCAATTGCAAGAGAGGTATAGTGCGTAGACATAGCTAACCTTCAAATGAGGTGTAAAAATTGTGACAAAACAACACATTATTGTTTCGTATGCTAAATCATGAATCTGCCAGATCAGTTGGCAAGTAGTTTTCGAGCCGCATCAACTGCGCTAGCGGCATCGGCTGCAAAGGCATCGGCGCCGATCTGGTCAGCATAATTTTGCGTGATTGGAGCGCCGCCAATGAGCACCTTCACGCCCACAAAATCCTCTGCACGAATCGCGTCCATCACCGTCTGCATCGCTGGCATGGTGGTGGTCAACAAAGCCGAAAGCCCAACGAGTGTGGCGTTGTGTTCCTTGATCGCGGCAACAAATTTTTCAGCCGGAACATTAACCCCTAAATCCACAACGTTAAAACTTGCGCCTTTCCACATCATGCTCACAAGGTTCTTGCCGATGTCATGCAGATCACCTTGCACCGTACCAATGACCGCGGTGGCGATCGGCTTGTAGCCGGTCTTCACCAAAGCAGGTTCGAGAATCGCCATCGCTTCTTTCATCGCTCGGGCGGCGATGAGCATTTCAGGCACGAAGATTTCATTACACTTAAATCGTTCGCCAACTACATCCATTCCCACCACCATGGCATCGAGAATGCCCTGAGGGACTTCACCAGCATCCAACGCTTCTTGAGTCAACTTTGTCGCTTTGCTGCGGTTACCAGACTTGATAAATTCGGTCAGTGCATTGAGATTGGCCATGATATATTCTCCACAGGAAACGATACATGACAGCACAAGCTCTCAGCACGTTTCCGTTTATTTAACTATCACACTATAGCGCGACCTAAGTGCAAAGTCTTTGGAAAGTTTGATCAACTTTTGGTAATTTTGTGCTTTAGATGCCTAGTTATCAGAAATTATTCTTGAATTGCGGGATAAATTTGTAATTTTGTGACATCTGTTAGAATTTTATATCATGCAACCGTATGGCTCTGACGATAAGCACTTGGTGATTTACCGATTAGCCAATGAAAAGTTTTAGAAAAATATCCCTGTTCAGTGAAGCCTGATTCCTGAGCAATCTGGCCAATGGGCAAACTGGTGCGTGCAAGCAATTCAGCAGCATGATCCACACGCATACGCACTAAGGTTTGATTAAATCCTCGCCCGACATGTTGTTTAAAAAGTCGGGAAAAATGAGAAGGTGAAAGTGCCACGGCATTAGCCACATCATCGCGTCCGATGGGATCACAAAGGTGCTGTTGCATGTAGGTGATCGCATCAGCAATCATCACTGAGGACGTGTTCTGGGGCTGCGCGGCCATGGCATCCATTGTTTTTTCTAACATCTCATGAAGCCAAGGGGCCATCTGCTCCAATGAGCGAATGGATGCCAATGCGGTCATGCTTTGAAAATTGTGTCCAAGCATCGCTTCAGGGTCCGCTCCGACTTCCACAGCCGTGCGACAAACCGTTGCCACTAATTCCATCATAAAACTTTTCACCAGATCAAACCGATCACCGGCATGATGCAAAATCACCGTCAGTATCCGATTGAGAATCAGCCGTGCTTCACCGCGATCTCCTTGGCGAACGACTGCAAGCAAGCGTGGTTCTTCATTGAGATACAACTGACGCACACTGCCCACACCATCAAGTTTAAGCAAATGTAAAACTTGGGCGCGTTCACTTTCGCGTTGCGTATCAACACGGTGGCGTGCTAGCAGCGCAGCGTTGGTCAAGTTTTCCCGCTCAACGATTAGTCGCAATTCACGGCAGGCTAATTTAAGATCCAGCGGAGGGTTTTCGGTGCCTTGGGGAAAAAGCTGGTCATCATCAATACCTGCAACAATACCGCCTAGCAACTGGGCGTTATGCATTAGTGGGACTGCCCAGTACAGGCGATTATCCGGGCAATAGGTTGCAGTGGGTTCACCGTAGCGCAGGCCTTCTTGGACATTAAAGGCTAATAATTCTTGATGTTGGGCGGTGTCTCGCCTAGACCACCAGTTCTTAGACAAGCGGCGTTGGCCGTTGATTTGCACCACACATAACCTTAGCGGCCAACGTTGTAGATAGCCTTGAGCCATGCGTGTGAAGGTCTTGCGATCGATCTCCGCGGGCATGGTTTGTAATAAATGTTTTGTGGGCATTATTGATTTCTCGTACTGAACGTGCCTATGATGTCTGGCTCATGAATCAATGTAAACATGTTAGCACAGCCCTGCCTTCAAATCAGCATAACAGGATTGAATGATGAAGATAGCCGTGATTACTTGTGCCGTACTGGAAACTGAGATCGAACATTTGGTCGCCCAGCAGCCTTTGGTGGTACATGTCGAAAAGTTGGCACAAGGACTTCACAACGAGCCGCCGAAGCTGCGTAGTGTTTTGCAGTTGGCCATTGATCGCGTGGAAGATCAAATCGATGTTGACGCAATCGTGCTAGGTTACGGATTGTGCAGTCGCGGGATTGAAGGTGTGTCCGCAAAGGGATGCAAGCTGGTTGTCGCTCGCGCTCATGACTGCATTACGCTGCTACTAGGCTCCAAAGAACGTTACGCAGAATATGTCGCAAAGCATCCGGGGACGTATTGGTATTCACCAGGATGGAATCGACATCACACCCCCCCAGGGCCCGAACGTCATCAAAAACTCTACGATGAATACTGTGAAAAATATGGCAAAGACAATGCTGACTATCTCATGGAAACCGAGCAGCATTGGTTTAGCACGTATGACCGGGCGGCCTATGTACACCTAACGGTCGGAGCCACCCACCAAGACAAGCAGTACACCAAGGACTGTGCGGATTGGCTTAAATGGAATTATGACGAAGAGGCAGGCGATCCGGATTTACTTGCATCAATGCTCGCTGGACGTTGGGATAACGAACGCTTTCTCGTACTCATGCCCGGACAAAAAATTTGCATGACCGGCGATGATCGCATCGTGACCGCAGCAGACTCGCCCATTCTTTTACACGTTCACTCGCCTGCGGGTGAGCATACATTAACACTAAAAAACAAGGCAGATCGTGCGTTTGCCCTTCCCGATTTGTTACATGCCCATAGTCTGCCACTAAACACACGTTGCGGGCAAAAAGGAATCTGTGAAGGCTGTATGGTGCAACTGGTTAAAGGCCGTTTACAAAACCGGCACACACAAGAAGTCACCCGCGTTGCCGATCTACCTCAAACCCTTAAAGCCTGTGATTATCACATCGGGACCACGCAAACTCCAGGTGCGATTATTAAAATTAATATCCCGCCACGCTCCACCACCGCCTACAAGCCTTGCGTACTTGATACTTGTCGAATCAATGTGCCCTTCTCCCATCAACCGCTATGTCAGACGACTGACCTGCGACACTTAGCAATTGCTGTCGATGTGGGAACGACCACCATTGCAATGATGCTCATCGATCTAAAAGATGGCAAGGTATTAGCCAAGGCCACCGCATTTAACCGCCAAATGCATCTAGGCGATGATGTCCTCACACGTATCAACCTTTGTATCACCGACCCGACCATGCTCAAACGCATGCAACATGAACTGGTGAAAAGCACGTTTGAACCCTTAATTGAAGAGTTACTCAATCAAACAAACGCTCAGCGCGAGCAACTTGCGGGTATGACTGCTGCGGGAAATACCACCATGCTGCATTTGTTTGCAGGTGTCGATCCATCGTCGATGGGGATCATGCCTTTCACGCCCCAATTTCTTGACCATCGGATTCTCGATTGGCAAGAGGTCGGTCTGCTATGGGATGACGAATGGGGAGAGTCACCGCAACTTCATCTACTTCCGGGGGCATCAGCTTATGTCGGTGCAGACTTGGTGGCAGGTTTGCTAGCAAGCGGATTATCTTATGACACCGGGCCAAGCCTACTCGTGGATGTGGGAACAAATGGTGAAATCATTTTTAAACAAGACGAAACCTTATTGGGATGCGCAACAGCAGCAGGCCCTGCATTTGAAGGAGCAGGTCTTAAAGCTGGAATTCGCGCAGGAGATGGTGCAGTAAGTCACATTCATTTTGAAGTTGACCCTCTAAAAATTCATCTAGATGTCATTGGCAACAGTCATCCCATCGGCCTGTGCGGTTCGGCCTATATCGACCTGCTTGCACGCGGCCGTGCTTGTGGGTTAATTGATCAACGCGGGCATTTTGATGTGACGACTCATCCACAACTTGCCTCGCGTATTCAAACGGTTAAAGGACATTCACCTTCGCTGCACCTTGGACATGGACTTTATGTCAGTGAAGCTGAAATTGCCCGTATTTTACAGGCTAAAGCTGCAATTGCAGCGGGCATATTAACGTTGTTAGACAAGAAAAATATCAAGCCCTGTGACATTTCAAAACTCTACCTTGCTGGGGGCTTTGGCATGCATGTCGATCTAAGCAGTGCCATTGGATGTGGCCTGCTACCGGGCTTTACATCCAATCAAATCGAATTGATGGGCAACACCTCACTAGCAGGTGCTTACATGAGCATGATCGACCGTGACTTGCTCACAGTAATGTCAGATGCGGCATCGCATATTGAAGTATTGGAACTCAATTTAGAACCCAATTTCGAAGACCATTTCATCGACCAATTATCACTTACCTAAACAACACCGCAAGCTTTAACGCCGATCATGAATGGATTGTTCACGACGCATCTGACTGGGTGTGATACCAAAGTGTTTATGAAAACGACGGGCAAAATAATTAGCATCCGGCAAACCCACGGCTACTGCAATATTGCCAATGGCATCCTGCGTGCCTAGCAGCATAGCCGCTGCCCGTTCAAGTCGTAAACGATTCAAATATGCCATCGGCGGCAAACCACTGTGATGACGAAATAATCGAGCAAGATAGGCACGGTCAAGTTGTACGTTGGCAGCCAAATCAGGCAGTGTCCACGCATCAGCTATTCGTTTTTCAAGTAAAGCCATCGCATCATGTACCGCCGGGTGAATGGGATGCTGCTCGATCACCTGAGCCGCATTTGTGCTGGTCCATGCTTCACCCATTTCACCCAGTAGCAAAAGCAAGTGTGCTAACACCACAGAGCGATGAACCGGTTCTTGGCGATGCCTTAGTTCGTCTAATATTTCAAGTTGTCTACGACAACGATATAAAGCCTTGGGCTCTAATCTAAAACTCAAAACCCCCTGATGCTCACCGGACCATGGGCCAGCCCAAAGCAAGTAACTTAAATGTGGATCATCCTGCGTCCATGCCAATTCACGCTGGCGTAATGGAAGACCAATACCACAGTTTCCCACGAGTAAATTGTGACATTGGCGATAAGCATGCCAAACTCCAGGCCGAAGAAGAACCACATCACCGCAGCGCAAGTCGCGTTTTTCGTAAAGCGTCTCATGTTGGCAATTACCTCGCAGAATCATTGCTAGTTCAATAAAGTCATGATCGTGAGAATCCACATCCTCGTTGACCTCTACCAGACTTGTGTACAACGGCATGTCCGCAGCCGAAATATGTTCATTGAGTTTCAAACGCCGTGCTGTCATGGTCATTATGATGACA
>JAESSU010000099.1 GCA_016763955.1 Phycisphaeraceae bacterium
GGTCAAGTGTTCAATTAGTTTGCAAAGTATTTTTGGCGCATCAATTTTGACCGAGGGGCAATTCCGTGTTGACACAACACGGCTCGCCAAGACAATTTTCGGTACATGCGTTTGCCTTGGCCGGTAAACGGCGTTGTTTGTTTTTAAATATAAAACGCAACGTCATATTTTTGAGAGTTTATTGCAGAATAATTTTTGTTTGGTATTGATTCGTGACCCGCGGGAATCCTTCGGCTTCCAGCGGCTTTTCTCCGAATAAAAAAAAAGCCGCGACGGTTGTCACGGCTTTTTTTTAAAAGGTTGTGCTGCTCGTTAAACTTCCGGGGGCAGATTATGCGCCGGTGAGTTCCAGTAAGCTCATGGCTTGTTTGGCAATGCTCGGTGCATCTAGGCCACAGAGTTTAAGGATGTCGTCACCACTCTTACCGCTTTTAGGGATCTGACGGCAGTACATTTGTTGGACATTAAATCCACCGCCATCGGCAGAGACGGCATCTGCAATCGCACTACCAATACCACCGCCGTAGTTGTCTTCGAGAGTCAGAATCATGCCGTTGTTTTCGTTGGCTAGATCGAGAATTGCATCTTGATCAAACGGGATAGAATAAAGGTCCACCAAGGTTGCATCAACGCCTTGAGCGTCGAGCAGGTCCAGCACCTTGTTGGCTTCATGAACCATGTAACCTGCTGCGATGATCAGCAGGTCTCGGCCTTCCACGAGGACTTCGTGACCGCCTAGACGGAACTCGACGTTGTCGCTGTAAAGGAATTCTGAATCAGGGCGTGTGGTTCGCATGTAGACGCAGCCGTCGTAGTCTGCTGCTTTGAGCATCAGTTGGTAGGCTTGATAAGCATCTGAAGGTTGCAATAGGTAACAGCCGGGGTTGCCCTTGGCAGTTTTCATTGTGGTGAAGCTTCGGAACCATGCTACGTCTGGCATTCCCATTTGGGACGGGCCATCAGCACCGAGTGTAATGCCTGCATGTGAGCCGACGAGTTTCAGAGATAACCCGGAGTTGATAGCCATTTCGATCTGGTCATAACCACGTGTTAAGAACTTGGCGAAGGTGGACACATAGGGGATTTTGCCCGCAGCGTTAAGACCTGCCCCGACGCTGACCATGTTCTGTTCTGCGATACGACAATCTACAAAACGGTCATTGATCGCTTCGTCTTTTTGGAATTGAGCAGCACCCGTTGAGCCTCGCACATCAGCATCCAATGCAACGACATTGCCTCGAGCATGACCCAAGGCACGCAGTGCAACGCCGTATGCGTTACGTGTTGCCATTTTGCCTGATTCAAGGACGCTGTCCATGCCAAATTGTTTGAGTGCTTCAGAGAATGTGGGGGCATCACTGTCTGTGATTGAAGCAGGTTTATTAGGACTCATTAACGCGATCTTCAGAGGCGTATCCATAATGACACCTAGCTGACGACCGAAGACACTTAGCTCTTCAAGAGCAACCTTTAAAGCTTCACCCTTAGCAGGCACACCATGATGACCGTTGCCTTGTTGCGAGGCAGCGCCCCAACCTTTGACAGTGTTGGCGACGATGGCAATGGGAGCTTCATTATTGGATTGACCCACAGCATGAGCTTCAAAAGCAGCAAGGATTTGCGACGGTGCATGACCATCAATAACTCTCACATTAAAGCCCGCAGCTTCGAGCTTGGCGGTGAGCACCGTAGCGGATTGCTGTGGGCTAACTTCTTGAGACTGTGCAAAGACATTGCAGTTAAAGATTGGCAAGACAGCTTTGAGGTTTTCATCCCGTAAAAAGTCAATGGCTTCCCAGACTTGTCCTTCACGCGATTCGCCATCACCCATGATGCAGAAAATGCGCTTGTCAAGGCCATCAAGACGGGCCGCAATGGCAAGACCGGCTGCAACGGAAAGACCTTGTCCTAGTGAGCCGGTCGCAGCATCAAAGAAAGGGAAGCCTTCCACGGGATTGGGATGGCCATCGACTAATGAGTCGATCTCACGGAGAGTCATGGCCAATTCGCGGGTCAGGGGTTTGAGATTTTCAGAATCCTTGCCCACTCGCACACCCAAGTCTGCACAAGCAGCGTAGATGATGGGAACGGCATGGCCTTCACTAAGAACCAAACGGTCTGAGCAAGCGTGCCCAGGATTTGCAGGTTCATAACGCATGTGTTGATACATCAGCACCGTAACCAAGTGTGCAAGCGATGCACCACTTGTGGGATGACCTGAGCCGGCAGCAGCAGTGATTTCGTAATTCAGTTTGGCGATCTCAATCGCTTTGGCATGAATGGTGGAGTCGTATGACATGCAGTAAGGATCCTTCCTGTGGGTGGACTAGCCACCGCGAAGCACAATGTGTGCGGGTAATATTTAGTTTGGTTGCGTGTTGGACGTCTCAAACTTGTGAGATTAGGCATTATCAGGGTAAACGGCCTAAATCGCAATTGATGGACACGTTGTGTCAGGGCAAACGCATGTCCCTCTGTCTTGGCGAGCTAGGCTGTGTCCGCCCGATTTTGACCAAAGGTCAACTCAAAAAATCGGCAGCACAGTATTTTGTGTGCCCTATTTTTGACCTAGGGTCAATCTCGTGTCGACACGACACGGTTCGCCAAGGTAATTCACAGGACATGCGTTTGCTCCGTAGGTTGTATCCATGAAAAGAGACGTCATCGCAAAGAAGCCCTGTGAAATAGCAACCTCCTTTTTTGACCGTAGAGACACATTCCACCGCATTTGACAATTTTTTTAGAAAAAATCTAATAAATGGAATTGAAACAGAACCGAAATGGTACTATATTGTATAACGGTATTGAGAATGAATTTAAACAGCAGGGACGTGAATGCCCTCAAATCGCTTGCGGTTTAGCATGGGAAACCCTGTTTTGGCGTTGGTTAAACAGCGTGTGATATTTTTAAAGGCTTGCGGATGCTAACATTAAACCGCAAAACTGAATATGCTCTAGTCTCTCTTTGCTACCTTGAGCAGCAGAGACTCACCGGTGAAGCCATTGTAAGCACTCAGAAGATTGCTGATGCGTTCAATTTGCCTTTGCCGTTATTGATGAACATTCTCAAGGAATTACGCAAAGCAGGCTTTGTCAGTTCCACCCGTGGCTCGACCGGGGGGTATTCCCTAGACCGAGATGCGAGCAAGATTGTCTTGCTTGAGGTCTTGGAAGTCATGGAAGGCCCCATGCAGTTGACCCCTTGCACAGCTGACCCCCAAAAGCTTCAAGAAGCGGGGATTGAACCTGAAGAGGGGTGTGGCCTACTGGAATTTTGCCCCGTCCATCAAGCGATTAGTCGTTTGCATAACCGGATAGAAAATTTTCTACAGGATGTTTCGTTGGCAGACTTAGTACACAGTAGTGTCGATGTCACGATCTCCGCAGTGAATTCTGCGGTCTGTTCGAATAAACAATTAGTGTCGTAAAAAAAATAAACCACCGCCGTTCAGAGGAGTCTTCGGCAATGTCAATTAAGTTTCCTATTTATCTAGATCACAACGCAACCACGCCCATGGACCAGCGCGTCTTAGAGGCCATGTTGCCTTATTTTTGCGAGAAGTTTGGTAATGCTGCTAGCCGCAATCACGCTTTTGGTTGGGAGGCTGAAAAAGCAGTCGATCTCGCCCGCGAGCAGGTGGCAAGTCTCATTGGTGCAGACTCAAAAGAAATCATCTGGACCAGCGGCTCAACCGAATCCAACAACCTAGCCATCAAAGGCGCAGCCTACATGTACGGTGCTCGCAAAGGCAAGCACATCATCACCGCTGAACATGAACACAAAGCCACGCTAGACCCTTGCAAGCGTTTGGAAAAAGAAGGTTACCAAGTGACCTATCTTGATCCACCACTTGATGGTGTGATCACCGCCCAGATGGTCAAAGCAGCCATGCGGCCTGATACCGTTTTGGTCACACTCATGTGGGCCAATAACGAAATCGGAACGATTAACGAAATTCCACAAATCGGCAAGCTCTGTAAGGAAAATGAGGTCATCTTCCATACCGATGCTACGCAGATGATCGGCAAGCTTCCAATTGATGTCGAAGCAGCAGGCGTTGATCTGCTCTCCGCTTCAGCTCACAAAATTTATGGCCCCAAGGGAGTCGGATGCTTGTACGTGCGTCGCCGTCGTCCGCGTGTTCGTCTGACTGCCATCATTGATGGTGGGGGACATGAACGCGGGATGCGATCAGGGACGCTTAATGTCACCGGCATCGTGGGCATGGGGAAAGCTTGCGAACTATGTCGTACCGACATGTCCGACGACGCGATTCGACTAGGCGGTTTACGCAATAAACTCGAAGCTGCCATCACCAGTGAGCTTGACGGTGTTGCCATCAACGGTGCATTGGATCAGCGAATCCCGCATACCTCCAACATCAGCTTCGCATGGGTTGAAGGTGAGTCCTTAATGATGGCGATCAAAGAAATCGCTGTCTCCTCTGGCTCAGCTTGCACGAGCGCCTCACTTGAACCTAGTTATGTGTTAAAAAGTCTGGGTGTCGGAGACGATTTGGCTCACAGTTCACTGCGATTTGGCTTAGGCCGTCGCACCACTGAAGAAGAAATCGACTACACCATCCAAAAAGTAATTAGTGGCGTTAAAAAGTTGCGTGAACTTTCCCCACTCTACGAAATGCACTTAGAAGGTATCGACTTGTCCACCGTAGAATGGGCCGACCACTAAGTGAGTCATGTAAAACTAAAACCAAGCCGCCAGATGAACAAAAAAACTGACGGGCCGTAAAAACAAAATTTTAAGTAAAGGAGCCCCATCATGGCTTATAGCGAAAAAGTGGTTGACCACTACGAAAACCCACGCAATGTCGGATCACTAGACAAGGCATCAGAAAGCGTCGGCACAGGCATCGTCGGTGCCCCCGAATGTGGCGACGTGATGAAGTTGCAAATCCAAGTCGATCAAGTCACCGGCAAGATCACCGATGCCAAGTTCAAAACCTTCGGCTGTGGCAGTGCTATCGCATCGTCAAGCCTAGCCACTGAATGGGTCAAAGGTAAAACCGTAGACCAAGCCCTACAAATTAAAAATACGGATATCGTCAATGAACTGAGTCTACCCCCTGTGAAGATTCACTGTTCCGTGTTGGCTGAAGATGCCATCCGCAGCGCAATTGCGGATTATAAAAACAAGCATACTGAAGCTGCCACTGCTATTACCGTATAACCCCCGGGAATCCCCCCCCCCGA
>JAESSU010000008.1 GCA_016763955.1 Phycisphaeraceae bacterium
AAACCAGCGACCCTTGTCGCAAGTAAATTAAAATAAAAAGGGCGACTCAATTGAGTCGCCCTTTTTATTTTAATTTACTTGCGACAAGGGTCGCTGGTTTTGTTCTGCGTCTTATGCTTCTACAGTCGCCGTAGCTGGCGGGCAAAAGCGTGAGCCTTCTAGTTGCACACGACGGTTCACGGCAGGGCCTGTGGGCAGGTAGGGCATGATGACGTAGATCAGAGCAACCACTGCGACGTTGCCTGGTAATAACCACCAGCGGTTAAGTCCAAAGAAGACCACTAAGCCGGTGAGGATGAGCATGATCATGCAGATGGGGATCAGGCTTTGCCAAGCGAGTCTCATCAGTTGGTCAAAGCGGAATCGCGGTAGCGACCAGCGGATGACCATGACCAGTGCCAGAAGCACACCGATCTTGCTGACAAAGACACCGATTTTGATAAAGACCACTGCTAGCCCCATTAGGAGACTGGTTTGATCGCCCATTGCGGGTAGTGTTTTAACGAAGGGGATGATGTCCCAGCCGCCAAGGAATAGGAGTGTGAAGATGCCTGCGCTGGTGATCATGTGGAAGTATTCGCCCATGAAGAACAAAGCGAACTTCATTGAGGAGTATTCGGTGTGGAATCCGCCGACGAGTTCTTGTTCACATTCAGCAAGGTCAAATGGGGCCCGGTTACATTCGGCTAGTCCGCAGATAAAGAACATGATCGCGAGTATGGGTTGGTAAAAAATATTCCATACACCGCCTGCTTGGAACTCGATGAGATAGTCTGCACGGGCTGTGCCGTACATGAGGATGATTATCAGGACGGTCATGCCTAGGGGGATTTCGTAGCTGACCATTTGCGCGGTTGCTCGCAAGCCGCCGAGGAATGAATATTTGTTGTTGGAAGCGAATCCGCCAAGGACTATGCCGTAGACTGCTAGTGATCCGGTGGCTAGGACGAAGATGATGCCGATGTTGATCGGGGCTCCACCGATGAGTATTTGTGTGTCTCCCCAAGTCATGTATCCGCCGAAGGGGATGATGACCCAGCCGATGAGTGCGGGGATCACGGCGAGGCCTGGTGCAAGGATAAAGAGGATTTTATCGGAACCTTTTGTGACGAAGTCTTCTTTGACAAGGTTCTTAATCGCGTCGGCAATGGGTTGTCCAAGCCCCCATAAACTTTTTGGAAGTCCGGGGATTTGAGCCCAAAACAAGCCCGTGCGGTTAGGGCCCAGACGGTGCTGGACCCATGCTGCGATCTTGCGTTCAAGGAGAATAATATAAGAAATAGCTCCGAGAAACAGATGCAACATGACGACCATGGTGATAAGGCTGGCAATTAACTGTGCGCTCATTTGTGAGTCCAAGTTCATTATTAATGTAGTTTACGAGTGTACTTTTTAGCTTGAAATGACCTATAAGGCAACCTCAGGTCTCTGAGATATGTACAATGCGAGGGATACCTCTGATGAGCTGTTGGCATGATGGGCATGATCTGAATATTGATTCGCACCCATTACAAACGCCTAAAGACAGGTTCAAGGAGACAAACCACAGCTCGCTAAGTCGCTTAGACTAGCTTGATAGAACCTAATCCACGAAAAAAACCGCATGACGCATACTCAATCTGTTCACGCTAATCAACAAAAGCCCCATACCGAATCTTTCAAGGAAACGTTTGAGTCGGTGGTCATGGCATTCATTCTTGCCTTTGTCTTCCGCGCGTTTATCGTCGAAGCCTTTGTCATCCCTACCGGTTCCATGGCCCCGACGCTCCTAGGTCAGCACATGAACATGACCTGCGTGGAATGTGGCTACCGATTTAATACCGACATTCTTAAGTCGCGTAATTCGACAGGCCCCACCGGTTTTTCAATCGCATTGACCTGCCCGATGTGCAGCTATCCTGTTAAAGTCGATGCCCAGCAACAACGCCGCCCGGGGGATCGCATCCTCGTTCACAAATTTATTTATAACCTCACTGAGCCCAAACGCTGGACGTGGTGGTTTTTAAGTTTCCGGGTAAGCCTCAGGATAATTTTATCAAACGCCTCGTCGGTCTGCCCGATGAAAAATTATTTATTATCGATGGCAACATCTTTACCCAACCTCTAAATCAGCCCGATGCCCCTTGGCAAATCCAACGCAAGTCCGACCGCCAAGTTGTACAGCGAGCCGTCTGGCAGCCAATTTATCACAGTCAATATTACCCGCTAGATCAAGGCAAGCCCTCGCTGGATCGAGCCAATGCCTACGCATGGCAATTCCCCTGGCAAGCAGACGATGCGGACCGTTTTAAACGTGTTCAGCGAACTTGGCTTGCTTACGATGGGCAAAAACCAGCCACGCTCCAATTCGATTTCCAGAGCATGCTCAAAAACCAAATCAATTTCTATGGCAGACCCATCGGCTGGTATCCCTACAGTCAACTTGATTTTAGTGTTGGGAATATCGAATCCATCGAAGACGTTCGTATCGCGATCAATGTCATGCCTAAACCCAATGAAAAAAATAAAGCCAAAGGTGTCGGCCTCACCTTCCAGACCACCGGCAGAACCGATGGCTTGCGCCCCGTTCCCATTCGCGGGACACTGAATGAAGACGGTAAAATTTCCATCTCAACAGGCCCGCCGCTAGGTTTGAAAAATGCCAGTGATCAACAGTGGCAAGTTCGTGTAACCGATCAAATCCAACCCCTGCCCACCGATCGCGCAACGGCATTGGAGTTCTGGTACGTGGATCAACAGGTCAGCTTATGGGTCAATCATAAAAAAGTTCTCACTTGGGATTTCCAAGTCCCCATGGATGTTCTTAAACGTCGGCCCGTCGCGCCGTTGTATCCCGCTTTGTCAGTCAAAATCCAAGGCATGCCTGCCATCATCACAGAGCTTGAACTGGATCGTGATCTCTATTATTCCAGTCGCCCCAATAGATCGTCCATGGCATTAGGCGGACTCTACAAACCCGGTGCTAATCGGCAAGGTGACCCGGTCGCGATCCAAAAAGACCAGTTCTATTGTCTGGGTGATAACAGCCCCTTTAGTCATGATGGCCGTTATTGGGGCAGCGTGAATCCTTGGATTGAAGACCGCTTGTTTGCAGGCAAAAATCAAGTCACCGGCCTAGTCCCCCGCGAACTGATGATCGGCAAAGCATTCTTCGTCTACTTCCCCGCACCCCACAGACTCACCGCCACTAGCGCAGGCATCATCCCCAACTTCGGCGATGTCCGATTCATACACTGATGGTTAGAGAAAGCTGCTCTAAGTAGTTCATTGCAGCTAAAACGTCATGTATTGCATCTTGCGATGCATTGTGTCGCAGCTGTTTTTCGTAGCGATACTGATCGTGATCCAATACATACTAGCTGCAATGATTCACTAGAACGTTGCGATATCAATCACCACGTCTATGCGCAGATAAGTATGTTTACGGTTGTTGAATAATCAAAAAATAGCCGCGTCGTTACACGATGCTGGTGGCTTGTTTGTATAGGGCGTTGACCCAGCGTCGTATAACGACGCGGCTATTGTGCAAAGTCATAAGTCAACAGAGGTATGATTGATGGTTGGTCGTTAGTCTGCGTGATCTTTTGATTGTTGTTCGCTGAATTCGGCTTACTTTTTTTGAAGAGCTTCACAGCGAAAATTAAGACCCCTAAGCAAATGCCCCCTAAGACCAAAAGAATAAGTATTTCAAAGAATCCCAATGGGCCCAATGCTAGCAGCGTGAGGTTGTTCATCAAAAAACCTTAGAAAATTATGAATGGATTAATGTCTCCGCGGGTTATGCGGTTGCGTTCCGATCCCACGAATTGTTTATACGAATCGAATGTACAGTAGCAAAATTGATTCGTGTTTGATAATTACAACGGTTGTTTCGGTGATTAGTTTTGTATTGCATTAGTCCTTTTTTGCATCGGGAAGGACTTCGCTTTGCCATGATGAAAGTAGGCCGTTGTTAAACGTAAAAATCATCCGCTGGTCTTTGTCATGTGCGATCTGGCCCCAAAGGAGAAATTGCGCAACATCCACATTGCCTTCTCGGAACACTACCCATGTTTCGGTTTCAGCTTGTGCCGACTGAAGTGAGGCTTTGCTACCGAATAAAATTTTAAGGTCATCGGGAGTCGTTTTTCCCACTTCGATTTGTTCAAGTTTTTCACTGTATCGTTCGGTGATTGGTTTTCCTGCCTTGCCCGTTCGGCCGATACATCCCGTAGAGCCGAATGCAAATGAACAAAACAGAAAAATCAATATCAATGTCTTTAAATTAGTTGCCATCTGTAGTAAACCTTAATTTAACTGTGAGTGGTTCTTGATCGCATAGCGATTGATTGTACTTTTGTCAGATGGGGGAACGTTCCCCGTGACGCAGTTTTATTCTCAGTTGTAAAGACTTATAGGTCAAGATATTTTTAAGTGATAGAGTTTTTAGCGTGAATTTCATTTGCTGTTGCAGATCAATAGCCGCGTCGTTACACGACGCTGGTGGCTTGTTGTGTAGAGCTGTTTACCCAGCGTCGTGTAACGACG
>JAESSU010000100.1 GCA_016763955.1 Phycisphaeraceae bacterium
ACACTCAGAATCATCAGCCATTTCCATAAAATCATCCAAGCATTCATGCGGTGTCCTCCTCAAGGTTGTGGCTTGCTTTGTCAGGAAACAGGAGTGAACCGACCACCATGCCGATGCAGGCCAATCCAACCGTAGTCAAGCCGACATGGGCACTTGTAGCCATCTCCATGAATCTATCTGCTGTGCCTTCCGATAAGGGTAAGAGTTTATAAAAGATCATACTACGAAAATCTTCAAAGCCCATGAAGGCGAAAAATCCAGCAGTCAGTGCGGCATAGGCACCGACTCTACTGGCACGCTTCCAGTACAACCCTGCAATGAGTAGGGCGAAAGCTCCGCAGTAGTACAGTGCGGCGGTCATCGCCATGAAATCCCACAATCGTTGCTTCAAGGGAAAAAAGAAGCTGATGAGGAGGATGGTAATACCAATCAGAATGATGAGCACACGTGTGATTCGGATTTGGGTTTTCTGCGATAGTTCACGTCCGGCTAGCGGTATGACTACATCGTTGGTCAGTACACTACTCCAGCATAAAAGATAGCTATCGTGCGTTGACATAAAGGCGGCAATCATGGCCGCGGTGACGAGTCCAATGAGACCGATCGGCAAGATACGCCCTAGAAATACAGGCATCGCAAAGAGTGAATCCACGGAGTCTGCCAGCCCTTCTCCAGGGCGGAACGCTTCTTGAAGCTCAGGTGTTGTCATGATGACTGCAAAAGCAGCGATGCCCCAGAAGAAGGGGATAATGGCGCGAATAAGAAAGGAGAGTGAACCAAACATGAATTGCCGCTTAACGGTTTTTTCCGTGTCACAAGCAAGTGCGCGTGCAACGGAAGTAGGCCAAATGGCACAAACGACCAAGCCTAAAAAGGCCATCCACACCATGTAACCAGGACCAAAGGGCCCATCAGGCATCAAGGGGTTGTACGCGGCTTCGCCTTGTTCGGATACGACAATGGATACAATCTCTCCCCAGGAAATATGATAGAGTACGATGCCTGTTGTAATCAATAAGCCTGCAGAAAGTACGACGAATTGGATATAGTCGGTGATAATGACCGACACCATGCCACCCAGAACGGTGTAAAAAAGTACCAGTGCCAAGAGTACAACCATGATCAATTTTAGCATGGTACCGTCCATAGGGAGACCAGTAATTCCTACGATGAATTTTGCTCCGGTGTTCAGGTACATCCCCATGGCGAAGATACCGCCCAGTGAGAGGAGCAGTGCTCCATATATCCGAACACCTTTGCCGTAGCGCTTACCGTAAAACTCGGGAATGGTGAGTACTTCATGGCGGCGTAAGTCGGCTACAATGAAACCTGTCATCCCCACAAAAAAAGTGATTACACCTGCAAACAGACCAATGTGGAATGCGGAAAATCCTCCGGAAAAGCCCACTTGGGCGTTGTACATAACGGTGACAAGACCAAGCTCAGAACCGGTGAGGGTGGCCACGGAGAGAGCGGTTCTCACACCGCGACCCGCCACCACATAGTCGGTCATGTTGCCGATATAGCGATTAGCAATGAGTCCTATGACGACGGAAATACATAGATAGACGACCACTACTCCCCAGTCCAGAGTGGAGAAATTGCTTCCTTGGATAATTACGTCAAACTGCTCCATAAAGTCCTTTCGAGGGGGAAGATGAAAGTAATTTACATTTCCATATCATACACCAGCAACACCGCTAAGGATTTCTCATTAGTGTAGTTTAGCAAACATAGACTGTCAAGTTTTCAGGTGTTAAAAACAAAGCATTTAAGCATAGTCCTTGGCATCTATATCACTACCCAAGGAGATATTCATCCATTTTGGGGCTAAAGGGTACAGGGTCATCTTCAGTGATTTCATATCCGGTTTCGATGCGCGCCCCGTGCCATTTTGGATGTCCGAAGAAACTGATATCTACGCATACCGCCATTCCTGGCTTTAAAACATCTTCGCTGCCTGGCCCGAAAAAAGGTGACTCAGCTTCGTGTAATCCAATGGTGTGCGCGAAGGGGCACACGAGATAGGGCATTAAGCCGTGTTTTTCGTAGTAGGCTCGGCCTGGGATATCAATCTCTTTGCCCATGACTCCGGGTTTGAGTAATGCCTTCGTCATTCGGAACACCTCTTTGAGATGATTTAGACATTCCTCTTGATCAGCAGTATATGTACCTGAAACGGGGAGTAGATCACCCATCACTCCAGCGTATCCATTGACTTTAGGTGCCAAGCCAATCATGACCAATTCTCCGTCCTTCATCACACGACCCGTCGCAGTGGGTACGACCGCTTTTGCACGCGGACCTGAACCGACAATTGCTGTGAATCCAAATCCAGTTGCTCCTTGGCTACGTGCGGCAAACTCACCGGCCGCCGCGACTTCGATCTCCGAGACCCCAGGTGCAATCTTGGCCTTCATGGCATCGAAGGAGCGATCCGCCAATGCGAATGCAGCTCGAATTTGCTCCAATTCCCACGGAGATTTATCAAAGCGCAACGCTACAAATTCATTCGTGATATCGACCAGTGTCGTACCGCTGAAGCCATCTTCGATTTGGCTATAACATTCCGCTGGCATACGACCACCACCCACCATACCCACTCGCTTAACCTCTCCCAGGGTTTGATTCAATTCTTCAAAGAGTGCGGAGAAATCTGTGATGACTGCATTGGGGTATTCTTCATCGGGTACCATAAAGACCGAAAAGTTCCGCGTCTCGGTGATGGCACTGTCAAGTTTTGCGAAAGGTTCGCTTTCGGGGCCGCCCAACAACATAGGCTCCCCTGTTTTGGGAATGAGCACGGTGCCGATCTCAAATTGTGGACACCATCCTGTTAAATACCAGCCATTACCAATGTTGAATTCATCATAGTAAACCAAAGCGATGTCCAAATCTTTGGTAGCCATAATCGCACGAACTTTTTCCAATCTTTTTTCACATTCACTTTTTGTTAGATAGCCCATGATATTCTCCTAGTTATTAAGCACCACTACATTTTCCAGATCGTTTCTTTTTTGTATATATCATCGCAATGAAATACACCAATGTATGCTAAAGGTAGCCAAACCGTATATGTATTGTGCTATAATGGGATTTATTTGTATTGTGCGTTTTGGATGGTTCCTTTGTATGAATTTAAGTACTACGTTTATATCAGAATACACATCGACGCTCCACAGAGTAGGGGTGAGCGCGACAAAGCCTGTGCATATTGGTTCTTGGGTTGCTAATACTGGCGAGTCGAAAAAAGACTTGTTTCCCGGTGACAAGGATTATCCTGGATGGCATTATGGGTCTACAGTTTCGTTGTACAAGCAAGATAAGCGTCCGCATGATCATGCCCACTATGAAATTTGTATTATTAGGCAGGGTATCGCCCTACATAAAACCGAATTTTCTACCGACGAACTTGGGCCGGGAACAGTTGTCGTTATGGCTCCTGGGATGGTTCATGCCATTTATAATATTGAGGATTTACACCAGACCAATATCTACTACTTGACGGAATGGCTGGCTGATGATCTGATGAGTCACTGGAATGAAGCCGCATTTGTGCCCCTGTTCTTAGCGGCGGCACTCTTTCCTCGCGTCCAAGTAGGCTCGATCCCTCGATTCAGGTTGAATGCTGATGAGCTACGGGATATCGATCACGAATTAACTAACATCACACGCGAGTCCAGTCAAGACCAAGCATCTCGAATTTTTTTACGCTCTTGCCTTCTAAAAATACTGATCCTGATGAGTCGTGCCGCTGTTCGTGATCCTTCTGTCGAACTAAGTCTTAAATTTCACAAGGAGATTGTTGCGGGACTGGAATACATTGAGGGAATCATACTTCGGCGCGATGTCTTCAGGGTGTCTGATCTGGCTAAACTACTGGCTCTTTCACCAGCAAATTTAGCAACGAAATTCCAAAAATCCACAGGTTGGGGTCCTATGGCCTATTACCAACATCGTCGTGTTCAGCATGCCTGTCGATTTTTACTTGATTTGGAAAAGTCCATTACGGATGTAGCTTATGAGTTTGGGTTCTGTGACTCGGCTCACTTTACTCACCTGTTCAAGAAGCATCAAGGGATCTTACCTTC
>JAESSU010000101.1 GCA_016763955.1 Phycisphaeraceae bacterium
CATCGTCTGTGTTAAGGGATATTCATCGCCACTTTGTGTGCCTCCGCCCAGACGGTCTCGATGTTGTTTGGTTTTGTCGCCGATCATGTCGCGGTACATATACCAGCCGATTGAGCGAGGTTGATCGTCAGGCCAGGTCATGCGAACCACCATTGTTAGGCCGATATATTCATCAGGGATATCAATGCGATAGGCAATGCGATCCATCTTGTTCTTCCCGGCTTGACGGTAAGTGCCAACGGCGCTTTTTACGATTTTTGATGTGCCAATGGAGACAAAATCTTGATCTGGATCGGTCGCGTCGATGCTTACGATGGCCGGGCCTAATGTCATATCACGATCTTCACTAGATAACGGTGAAGCCTGTGTGTAGACTTCAATAGGGAAGCTTTTTTGGTATTGATATTGACCTTGTTTAACACCATAGGTCAAACGATAATTGCCCTGCGGGATCGATGGGATTGGTAGTGTGATTTTCTGTAAACGATTGACCTTCAACGAGTGTGTTTGTTGGGCGACCACTTCATTGTCTGTATCGCGAATTAAACGAACATCCAACGCGACATTTATCGATGAATTAGTTTTCCAAGAACTCGTGGGTAGCTCAAGTTGCCCAGCAGGTGCAACTTCTAGCGTCAGAGTTTGTTTTTGGTCTGCTCGTATAAATCGCTGATCTAAAACGATGTCCAAAGGCATGACCTGTCGATACGTCTGCCAGACCTGCTCGTCGGAGATTGCTTTTGAGAAAATTTGAAATTCATCTATTGCTGCGTTGGCTCGATGGCTTGATGTCCATGTTTTGGGACGGCTGCCAATGTACATCCGCTGGGTATCTTGCAAAGACACCATTGTTTTTTGTGGGTCAGTCCCAGGTGCAGTCTTGCCGCGAAGTGAAGTAGGACGTCCATTGACATATAACTTACACCAGCCAGAGGTATCCCATGTGACTGCGACATGAAACCAGTCACCCTTGAGCCAGCCCCAACGCCCTTGTTTAAGCGATAACGTCTGGGCAGGTTTTTCCTGTTTGATATCTGTCCGTAACCAGTTGTACATGAAAACCGTTAAACGCTGGGAATCAGGTTTTATGTCCTGCGTGGTAAAGTCCACCTTGTCCTTTGACTGTCCGCCCATGGTGGCCAAAAAGGTGTACCAAGGTATGTTATTGATATTGTCATATCGGCCATCCCAATCGGGGCTGACCCAGAACATTGCGGTGCCGCTTTCACCAGCGAATAGATCCTTAGTGTCATATTCCAGTAAGGGTGCTTTGGCATAGTCCTGTCTACCATGTCCACCAATGTATGCAGCTTCTCCTAGTACGCCAGGCACATATTTAATGCCTCGTTCTTGCGACGGTTCCTGGCCGTCATTGCTTTTAAGCGAGTGATCAAAGGGCAAGTAAAAGGCAGGGAGGGCAAGAGTCGTATCACCAGCTTGAACGATCTGCGGCATACTTAGTATTATTGCTAACAGGCTAATTGTCATGACGGCCATGGGACGCGTCAACATTTGGATACAGGCGTTCATCAAGAAAACTCCTAGAAAATAGTTTGTACACCTAGGGGGCTTTATTATCCCCAGTGATCTTTAAAAAATGTGTGCTAAGTATGCACGTTGAACCAGCTAGTATGTATTACTAATGGACTTTACCATTACTTTTGCGGGATAATTTCAATGGCATTACACATCCGCGTGGTCGGATTCTTGTCAGATGGGCAGCTAAAACGTAAATCCAGCACGCCATCGGTGACTTGAATGTCGCGAACCTCATGGATGTACCCCTTCCAAGGATGTTTTTCCATGAGTTCCCATACATCTTTGTTGTCGAGAATCAGAGTATCTTCAGCTTCAATGCTACTTATGAAATGGCCCGGTTTGGCATTACGCATGTAGCCAATTTTAAGGTAGAGTTTGACCGTGTACCGACCGGGCTTGACCTTGAAACTATATTGTTCAATGTTGTATGCTTCACTGGCGAATAATGCTCGATTTTTTACGTTTTTAATTCTCGCAATTGATCGTCCGACACGTTTATAAGGCCCAACATAACCATACGAACCCTGACGGTATTCTTGGTCAGGCAAAAAGAGTGTTCCGTCTTTCATCTCCCAAAATTTATTGCTTCCACAATTCACGGCATAGTTGTTTGCTGCGAGCATCTCTTTTTGTTTCTTGAGATAGCCTTTGGCTGCGACAGTTTTTAAGGCGGGCATGTCTCGCATCAGTTTGGAGAAAATGAGCCTATGGGCGCTTCCCAACTCACGCTTAACCAAGGCTTCACGGATCAGGGCGATACGCTCTTGCTGCTCACTGGCATCTGCGCCGTGTTTAACCAACTGGCTCATCACGGTCTTTAATTCTTTGTATTGCTGTCCAAACCAGTTCATCGTCTTGGGGGGAACCTGAACGAGGTGTATTGCGGGTGTGATTTTTTGGTCAATGAGAATACTTCGCGTTTCATAGGCTTTGAGCGTGAGGGCTAAACGGGCGTTCTCTACAGCAAGGGATTGACTGGTAGATAGGTCCTTTACGGTTACATTTTGACCGGGCAATTTCAGTACGGCGGTCACTGGACTCCATGATAAATTCGTAACATACGCATAGGTTCCGTTGGCTGTCTGTGCATAACGTGCGGTCACTGGATCGCCACTTTGATCCATTTCGGTAAAAGGGATGCCCGGCAATGCTAGGAATGCTTTTGCAAACTCCCGTGCATAGCTATTTCGGCCAGTGGTTCCTAAGGGTTGAGCGCCACCTAAAATAGTCCGAGCATCCACCGAAGCCAACGGCACTGAATAATCCTGAAGGTAGTAACGTCCATGTGGTTTTATATCTGCGTTTTGAAAGTAGGAACTAAATTCCTTGGGCAATAATGAGTCATTAAATGACTCAAAGTAGGCGTAATAGTTCCAGACGCTCACGCCTTGTTTATTATTTAGAACACTGGATTGTTTCTCATTCCAAAGTAGTTCATTAAGTGCCGTGTGATAGCCGCCAAGCCGTGCTTTGACCCACCGGTCACTGGTGGGTTTACGCATTAAAGTTAGTTGCACGCCTGGGATGGTTTTTAAGGCGTCGATATCAATCGTGCGGACTCTAAAAGTGTTTTGGAAAAATCAAAATTTTGATAATTACTAGGGCCTCCCATCTTAGGAGTATTGTTGTTTAGCACTGTCACATGGAGCTTCAGATCCTTGCGTGTGTCGGTCACAAGCTTGGCAATCTCACGGACCATCTGCGTGTTTTGGTCAGCTCGCCATTGCAGCCATGCTGAAAGATGTTTACCCATTAAAAGGTCGTATCGTTTGGCAAAACGGTCGGGGTCGTTTGGGGCGATGTTCAAGTTGATGCGGGTATCTTTTTCGAACTTGTTGATCGTCCAATCACCATAGCCTCGCTGGGTATTACCAAAGGCCCATGCCCCTCTGCCTGTGAGTTGCCACAAGTCCAGACCTGCTAATGCGGGGTGAGACCCATAGCGTTGTAGGATCAAACCGATATCTTTGAGTAGGTCAGCCTTGACTTGCGGATGTGTAGGATTGACAACATATGATTTGCGGTAAGCATCGCCGATTTTGCCATAGCGGTTGGTTTGTAAATAGCCTGTTTTTTGAAGCTCGTCGATCTGATCAGGAAAGTGAGTGGCTCGTGGCGTGCTCCACGCATTAACCGTGGCGATCAAATGCTTGCCACGAAGCTGCATCATGTCCAACATTAGTTTCTGCCAACCCACGTTCCGAAGGCCGCCACCAGCATATTGTCCCGGAACCGTATTGTATGTGAAGTTGTAGCGAATAAATGGATAGGACATGGTGTCCTGCCCGGTGTAGTCAAGGTAATCCAACAGACGTTCCATGACCGCGACGGCATAGCCGGATTTGTCTCGTTGCTGGGGGTTGTAATTCATGGGAATTTCAAAAGATTGATCTTCATCCATGTGCCCGAAATGTCGTTGAGGTAGCTCCGCAGGTCGATTGATTTTGAGCTTGGGCAGACGGCCAATCACTGGCAACAATTCGATTTTCGCAACTGCCGCAGGATAGCCGGGAATTTTTGTGCGAGCGGTAAAGAGATATTGTTTAGTTTGCGGGTAAAACAAATATTTCGTGGTGCGCATCGTATGAGTTAAAGGATATTCGGCGCCACTTTGTGTGCCTCCGCCGAGACGATCACGGTGCTGTCTAGTTTTGTTGCCAATCATGTCACGATACGCATACCAGCCGATCGATCGGGGGCGATCATCAGGCCAGGTAATTCGAATCATCGTGGTCTTGCCGATGAGGTCCTCTGGAATATGCAAACGATAGCCAATGCGATCCATATTATTTCCGCCAGCTTGACGGTAGCTGCCGATTTTGCTTTTGATAATTTTTGAGATGCCACTGGAAACAAATTTTTGCTGTGGGTCCGTTGCGTCAATACTGACAGCCACATCGCCTAGGGTGATTTCTCGATCCTCACCTGACAACTCTGATTCGGGTTGGTAGACCCGAACTTGATGGCTTTTTTGGTATTGATATTTCCCCTGTTTGGCCACATAGGTCAAACGATATTGACCTTGCGTAACAGGTGGAATCGGCAGCGTCACCTGGGTTAAACTGTCTACTTTCAACATACTAGTCTGCTGCGCAACCACTTGGTTATCCGCTTCACGAATTAGTCGGACATCTAGTTGTAGCTGTGTTGGGGATTGAATTTTCCAGGAACTTGTGGGCAACTCAAGCTGCCCAGCGGGTGCAACTTCCAATGTCAAAGCTTGCTTCTGATCCGCAAGTATAAAACGCTGATCCAAAACAATATCCAAAGGCATGACTTGCCGATACGAACGCCAAACTTGTTCGTCGGACACGGCACGGGAGAAAATCTGAAACTCATCTATGGCAGAATTGGCCCGATGACTTTCCGTCCAAGTTCTAGGCCGACCACCGATGTACATTCGCTGAGTATCTTTTAATGATGCTGCTCCTGTTTGAGAGCGAGAGCCTTTTGGAGAAACGACGCCATGCGAGTAGGGCATCCCATTGACGTACAACTTGCACCAGCCCGAAGCATCCCATGTCACCGCGATATGCCACCAATCACCCTTAAGCCAATCTGCGCGAACCCTCTTGGTTAGCGATAAAGTCTTCTTGGGTTTTTCCTGTTTCATATCTGCCCGTAACCAAGCATACATAAAAATAGACATCCGTTTAAGATTGTTCTTTGGCGGAATTTTCTCACTGGTAA
>JAESSU010000102.1 GCA_016763955.1 Phycisphaeraceae bacterium
CGGACAACGAAAAATTGCTTTACTGTCGTTGAGATAAGGTAAGAGTACCCAGTCCCAAGGCCCGTCTCTGCCGTCAGCATACGAACCGCCGGAGTAGCCTTGAAGTAACCTTGGAAGCGTATCTTTATAATCCGCTGCATATGCATGAAAGGTCAACCCCATCTGTTTTTCATTGTTCATGCAGGCCATCTGTTTGGAGCTTTCGCGTGCCTTGGCCAATGCAGGAAGCAGAATAGAAATCAACAGCGAGATAATGCTGATGACCACTAATAGCTCAATAAGGGTGAACCCCATCGTGCTCTGTTGATGACGACACAATCTTTGTACTTTATTATTGGGCAACATGATAACCTCCAGTATTCAATATGGTCCAAGACAATACTATCGTTAATTAAACGATCCTTACGCGGTGTGTCCGAATCAATAAACAGAACAACTAATGTTGGCAAGGCCTCACGCTATCGCGTTCATACAAACGGGGCTTGAGTTTTATTTTCTGAGCCGTCTGTGTCTGCTGACCCTTAAGAAGCTCGAGCAATCGCATCGCAGCACAACGCCCTATTTCATGTTCAGGTTGACTCAGTGCGGTCAGTGCAGGTGTCATCGCAGCAAACATATGTAAATCATTAATCGCAAACACTGACACATCATCAGGAACTTTGCGACCGGACATTTGCACGCCGCGCAGAGTCCCTAGCGACATATAATCATTCATACCCACAATCGCAGTGAGGTCCGGGTACTGTCCGAGCAGTCGCAGTGTCGCCCGCTCGCCGTTGGCCCAAGGTTGCACAGGGTCTAAGTCAGTGGCATCGGTGACATAACGAGGCAATTTATCAAAGCGCATCCCGTAACCCGCTAGCGCTTCAGAAATACCGCTGCGCATCTGCTGATAGTTCGCCGAGTCAGCAGAAAGATCAATGAGGCCAATCCGTCGGTGTCCGCGATCCAATAGATACCGCATCGCTTCAAGACCCATCGCATGAGAGTCAGTGGTCACCGAGTCGACTTCAAGTCCATCAAACGCCGTATCCACCAACACAAACGGCACGCCACGTTGCTTAAGCGTCTTAAGCACAGGCAAAAAGTCCGACACCGGTGGCGGGTAAATAATCGCACCACTAACCATCGCCGAATCAAGCTGATCGATGTACCGAGCTTCATTTTGAAAATCAAAATTCGCGTCATGCAAAAGAATCCGCGGAGCATCCAACTGCAAACCTTCTTTGATCCCTGTGAGAATTTCACCGGTCGCTTCATTGATCGTAGGCACCACTAACGCAATCGCCTGCTGCTCAAGTTCACGTTGAGCGACGTAAACACCGCTGCCCTGCTCAGCCCGAAGATACCCCTGAGCTGTGAGTGTGTTGATGGCTTGCTTGACGACACCAAGACTCATGCCATATGTAGAGACGAACTGACGCATACTCGGAAGCTTGACACCGGGCTTAAGCCGGCGACTCTGGATACCGGCACGCAATTGGCGCTGGAGCTGCTGCACCAAAGGCTCGCTCTGAGCCGGGTCAATCTGAATGTCCATTATCGCTTGGGCCATGACTTAAAAAAACTCCTGTCTTCACAGGAATAGTAGCACAGCAAACAACTGTGTCAACACACTTTGCGATTGTTTCTATTTTCCGCCTGTAACAGCATGTGAATTATACATTTACTTGCAAACAATTTTTAACCCAGAGTCTCAATCTGTCTGTAAAAATTGCTTAAGCGTGCTCGCCAGCCCTGCATCTGCTTCTCTTTGCATCATGCCCAGTGAGAAGAAAACTTCGAGCATAGCGGCTCCTTGGAAGTTTTTTAATTCGTGGCCTAACGCTTCCCAGGGGATCGTGCCATGGCCGGGAATCAGGTGTGAGTCGAAACGTTTGTTGTTGACACTCACGTGCATGTAGTCGATGACATCTACACATTGTTTAAAATGGTCAACAACATCACAGGTCATGTGAGCGTGGCCGGTGTCAAAACACATTTTTAGATGTGGGCTGTTGACCTTCCGAATCATCTCCGCCAAAGCAGCCGGATCGGTTCCGGCATAATAAATGCCTGGAAGATTTTCGATCAGATAGGTGACGCCCAATTCCTGTCCCATCTCTGCTAACTCATGGAGCGATTGCGTCAACGGTGCAAGGCGTTGTTGTTGGACTTGATAGGAAACAATTTTGCCATCGGCTGAAGGGGCGCCAGGATGAACCACAATTTTGGGCCCGCCAAGTTTCAACGCAGTCTCAGCTTCTTGACGGTAAACGGCGATGGACTTTTTTCGGAAAGCTTCATCCGTCGAGGAGGGATCATAGTTACTGCCAAAGGCACCATGAATCGAGTCATATCTCATGCAAAGGTCATCACCGACGCGCAAGACTTCTTCGAGCTTTGGCGGGTTGGCTTCGTTACGATAGTACTGCAGCGCGACGCAACCTAAGTCCTTGTACACAGCAAGCAAAGACGGCGGGTCGAAGTCTGAAAATCCAAAAGAAGCAATCGTAGCAAGGTAAGCCATTGTGATTAATATTGTAGCCGCAGTCGCACCTGTTTGTCGCATTGAATTCGCGTAAACACAGACAAGATCACAAGTACCCTAACTCCTTTAATCAAAATACCGACCCCAAAGAACCTTTAATCGCTGTACTTGGGCGGGGTCTAAATGTTCTTTGTTAGACCAGATGCCCAGCTTTAATGCATCGTGTGCGGGGCTTGGTGTTTTAAGTAGCAAGCTCACATCTTCCAAGGCTGCTTTGATCAAAGCGATGCCTGCATCACTGGCTTTTTTGAGGTTACCAATGATCTCAGAAAGCAGGTCCATTTGCGTGACGTTGGGATCATGCTCACGCCAACAATCATAATCGGTGGGCAAGCCAATCAGTGCGTAAGCAAGCTCTGCTTCTCGTGCGAGCTTCGCTTCGGGCATGCAGGTCATGCCAATTAAATCACCACCCCAAGCGCGGTGCATATTGGATTCTGCTTTAGTGGTAAAGCTCGGGCCTTCCATGACAACATACGTCCCCGATTCATGGACGGTATGGCTAGCGAGTTTGGTTTTGGCAGTCTGCAATAACCACTGACGCATCACCGGGCAAAAAGGCTCCGCAAGCTCCAAATGCACCGCAGCACAATCATAAAACGTGTTAGCCCGCCGGTAGGTTTTATCGATGACTTGATCCACAATCACCAGATCACCGGGCGCAATATTTTCACGCAGTGAACCTGTCGCACCACTAGCGACGATGTGTGTGACCCCCAGTTCCTTGAGCGCAAAAATGTTTGCACGATAAGGAACCTCACTGGGATTTAGTGTGTGGCCAATGCCATGTCGCTGGAGAATGCAGATGTCCACGCCTTGCCATTGCGTCTGCACAATTGGAGAAGAAGGTTTACCAAAAGGTGTGTCCGGATGAACGGTTTTCCCTTGTTCACCACCGATTGCATCGCCTAGTCCTGATCCGCCGATCACGCCAATTTTGATGTGCTGTATCATGGTTAAGCATGATACGACACAAGATGACATCGTGGAAATCCCATGCCTAGCAGAGCCTTGACAGTGGGCTTACCTCCGCCAACTTGCGGGGGGCTTGTGAAACGAATTTAAAAACAAAAAACTTGACTTGAAACTTCCGGGGGAGGGGGCTTAACCGATGTATTTCGTAAAGTGGCTTTCCTGGATTTCGCTCACAACTTCCAACACATCGTGGAGCACACGAGCTGGAGATTGAACCGCATCCACTAGATGAATCAGATTGTCTGGATAATGAGCTAACACAGGCTTGGTTTCTGCTTCGTAAACTTTCCAACGATTACGGATGACATTTTCATCAGCATCATCGAAACGATTCTCCTTCACCGCACGGCGGCGAAGACGATCAATCATCGCTTCTTCGTCTTTACAAACCAGATGAATCACTGCATAAATATCGACAAGCTCTTCTAACATATGTGCCTGTTCAACTGTCCGGGGAATGCCATCAAGCACCAACAAGTCACTATTAGGTTTAAATTCATGGGTCGCCACACGACTTTGAATAGCCTGGGACCACATCCGTACCGTCACATCGTCGGGCACCAGTTCGCCGCGTGATGAATATTCATAAAAAATCTTGCCCAATTCAGAATGGACATCAAGATTACGAAAGACATCGCCGCAAGCACAATGGAAGTAACCGGGTATGCTACCTAGGATTTTACCCTGTGTCCCTTTACCAACTCCGGGGGCACCCAACAAAAGTACGGTTTTAAAACGGTGTGGCATGATCAAATGACCTGAAGAAAAATGAAGTGACCGGGTGTACGCCAATTCCACAGAGTACGGCCCGTTATTGTTTATAAGTTAAACACAGTAGCCCAAAGTCATCCTTGTTTTGGGTCAACGTGCGTTATACATCACTAAGGCTGGCGGATTGAACTTGAGGCGAGGTTTCATCAAGCACTTCGGGATCCCGACGTGCTAGAGATTTCATATCAATATGGCCCGTGCCCCGAATTGAAGTATTCACCGATGAGCGAACCCAATCAAGACTGCCTGATTTCCATTCATAAGCAAAGCCTACAATGATGATGGCAAGAAAAGGTGCCCCCACAAGCAATGCGGGAATCGGGAACTGGCGATAAACCACAGCCCAAGGATACGTCAACGCAACTTCCACATCAAAGACCAGATAGAACAACGCAACGATATAAAATCGCAGGTCAAACTGAACCCAGCTTGTCCCAATCGTCGGCTCACCACATTCGTAGATCGCCTTTTTCTCACGGTTGGGCATGTCCGGTCGAATGAGCTTGCCCACCATCAGGTTGACAAAAACAAAGCCCAAACCAAAGCCAGCAAAAAGTGTAATAGATAGTAGCTGTTGCATCGTAAAACGCGTTCCCTGTCATAGTGATCAGCTGTTGTGTCTCAAACAAATTAACCCGTCACTTAAACGAGGATATCTTAACTCCCAAACCCCAGACGGACAACCGCAACAGGTAAAATTACGAAACTATACCCATCGGGTATGATTTTGACCGCGTCGCAAACGCTTATGAGGCCTAAAATAAATGGCCGCGTACAAAAGCGTTCGGACAAGTTCATTGACGACTGGTATATAAATTGTTACTCGCCAGCCTTGCGTTTGAACATTTTTCGCAATGCCATCGCCCCGAGCTTGGGGAAGGCCGTCGCCATCGCTATTCCAAACCGCGTGGGCAAGTGCGGCCAGACTTCCGGGCAGGGTTTGGCCATGCACTTAAGGATCTGTTTGGCCACATGTTCAGGCTGCTGCATCAAGCTATCAGGCGTATTAAGTCCGACATCTGCTTTACCTGCTTTGACAGCAACCTGATTGAAAAATTCGGTATACGTGCCAATGGGATGAACCGATGAAACGTTGATCTTCGTTTCACAGAGTTCTGCTCGCAGTGCGCCCGCTAGTGAGTCTTGTGCCGCTTTAGTCGCTGCGTAATAGCCATACATCGGCAAGCTGATCTCTGAACAGGCGCTTGAGCAGATGAGAATATGACCACTGCCTTGTTTTTTCATGATGGGCAAGGCTTCTTTGACACAGCGAACCGTGCCATAGAAATTGGTTTCA
>JAESSU010000103.1 GCA_016763955.1 Phycisphaeraceae bacterium
GAAAGTAATTTTGAGAGCAATCCCAACCGCATGGTTGAAATCAACTCACTAAGTATCCCCGGAAAACGAAAGGCCGATGCTTGGGGCGTACCATCTGGATCTTCTAAACGTGATCCCACTAGCCCTGCTTTGGGATGCGATTCTAAGAAAGCGTAAAGTGATGCAATCGCCCCTTCACGAACCACGGTGTCTGGATTTAACAGCAACACATACGCAGGTGGATTCTCGGATTTAATTGCTGGAACGATCGCGGCATTATTGCCATAAGCAAAGCCACCGTTGTGCTCAAGTTGTTTGAATGTCACCCATGATTCCCAACCACGTTCTGTGATCGCATCCGTGATTCGTTGCTCTGAATCATCACCCGCGGGCGCATTGGTCACCACCACTTGCATGTCAGACATGTTTGCACGCTGGGCTTGTAATGAAGCTAACGCATCAATCGTCAATCCCGGCGTTTGGTAATTAACAATCACAACTAAAATAGATTTTTTTTCAATCATATTCATCATCAAGAGACGGAATTTCATGGCCCATTTTGCGATGTGGATCAACGTTGTTTGCTTCGAAAAATTCGCCAGATTAAAACTTGGAACCAGCTTTGGTGGTCTGAATGATGTTGCCAATACAACCGTCCCACACAAGCAACGCCCCCCCCGACTAAACCGAAGATTGGATTCGGGAACGAGTTCATCAAAGTGTCATATGTAAAGAGCACCATAATGGTTGTCAACGCCAAGGCCGGTGCTGCGTCAGGAACACGCAGATACTTTCGAGGCAAGCCCAGTAACATCACAATCGGGCCTGTAAGGAGTGTGAGCGTCAAACTCACAAGCCCAATAATGCCATATTTCCCGTAAGTAATCACCCACATGCCGTCAGGGATATTGTCCTCATCCACACGGTAATCACCCCACGTTCCCCAGCCGAGCCAAGGCTTGGCCTTAGCTACATGTTCGATGATCACATCTTCATTATCCAAGCGGAACTGCAACGAGCTTGCTCGATCTGAATTAAATACTGTCTGTGCAAGATTGACAAGCGTTTCACCTGAAAAGCTGCCACTAACACGAGTATACTGATAACACGGAATCATAAAAACCAAAATTAGCAATGGCAAAGGGTGGCGTAAAATTTTGACAGCGTAATAAGCAATAACACCCGTTAACACAAGCACCATAGCAAAAGACGACTTGATAAAAACAACTGTAACCAACAAGAAGATAGCCACTGCTGCAATCGGCAGTGACCCGATTTTCTTGATCGTCCGAGCACGCCATAACCAACCTGCAGTCATCGCACTCATGCCCATGAGCATGCCCAAAGCAAGACCATGTTGTTGAAAGACCATTGGACGCCAACCATCACCACGACGGGCTTGCCCAAATCTGTGCTGTGTAAATCCATACAACCAGTTGTGCAATTGTGGACTCATGCGAATTTCAAACCAACACAATGGGGCATAGATCAATGCACCAATAATGATTGCAATAGCCAGCTCTTTTAAACACTGGTGATCGGTGATATACACACGTCCTAGGAAATACGGGACGCCCCATATAAAGGTCTGATATAACGAACTGGACATGCCATCGTAAAAGCCATAATAATCATGAATCCCCATATCATTAGCCATGGATGAAAAGAATGGAACGACGCACCAGATCACTACGGGAATATCGACCCAATGGGGCCTAAAGTTAGTAATGGTTCGCCAGTCAAACAGCATTGCAGCCATGAGCAACCCCATGGAAGCTGCGGTGAACTTGGTGTAGTCCATGAGCTTGGGAATTTCATACTGATAATTAGGCAAGAACAACATCGCCAGAATATAGCCTGCCATGACCGCACGGCGCGGCTTTAAGAGCAGGAATAAACCCATGGCCACGGGAATCCAACCCAGCATGGCAATATGTGTAAATAACATCATTGTCTTTTTTCTCCGTCTTTTCTTAAACCGGCTTTTTATTTTGAATCGCTCGGACGACTAACATGGAAAATGGAGCCCAAAAAAGGAGTGTGATCAACACACAAACGATTCCTAAAGTTATGGGCTGCCAATCCACCGAACTGTTTAATTGATAACAAAGTCCTACAATGAGACTGATGAGCGATGTAAAACCTATGTCTTCTCGAATCTGTGATAAATTTAAGCGATGCATTACAAATGCAAACAAGCTGTACTTAGCGAGTTCACAAACCGCAATTCCCCAGAGTACACCTTCAATGCCCTGAAAATAAAACCCTAGGGGCACCGCAACGATGAGTGTCAGGAACTTAGACAGATGCCCAGCAGCTAGCCACTTGGTTTTTCCTAAAGCAAGAATGGCAGGTGAATAACTATTACCCAACATCTGAAACCAAACACCTATCGCAAGCAATTGTAACATCCACCCCGCATCGGCATAACGTGCGTCATACAAAAAATGAATCAAATGATCGCCGCTAACAATCAACAGCGTGGCAATCATGCCCCCTAAAATAGATAACGGCCGACGCACACGAGCCGCTTGAGCCGATGACAAACCCTTAGGCGAAACTTTCAATCGACTAAACACAGGGAAAGCCACCTGACTCGCAATCTTCTGCAATAGTTCTGTGGGAACAATCGCCCAAATCAAGGCAATACCGTACACGCCCAAAGCTTCACTGCTAATTAATGTGCCCAGCAAAATTTTGTCTGCCTGCCTTGCCATAAATGTCAAAATCGTACTGACAAATATCCAACGACCAAAACGATACAAACTGCGTGCGGCATCTGAATTCCAAAAAAAACGAACTTGATGGCCCGACAGAGCCCAGTGGCTAAGCAAGGTCCGCGTAAGACTCAATGCAATAGCACCCCCCACCAAGGCCCAAACCGTTGGCCAAATCAATGCCCAAATGAGCGTTGTGATTAAACTGGCAAACTGTGCGGCTAAGTCAATAAGACATACACGCCCTAAGGCAAGTTGTCGATTAAGTGTCGCAAGTCGTGTTGAAGCAAACCCTGAAATCAAGACACAAATGCTCACTGTTGGAATCAACCCAATCAACTGTGGTTCGTTATAGAAAACGGCATAAGGCCATGCCAATAAACAGGCGATCACCCAAAGGCACAAGCCGCGTAAGACACTTAAAGTCCATGCAGTATTGAGAAAATCAGGATCATTCCCACGATTAGACTGCACAATGTTCTGATTAATTCCTAAATCAGTGAACAGCTTCAAGCCCGTGGTAAACACGCCAACAAGTAGCATCAAACCAAACGCTTGAGGGAACAACAATCTCGTCAACACCATATTACCCACAAGGCGCATGGCATTATTGAGCAGTTGTGAGCCAACGGTCCATGCCGAGCCCCGAAGCGCAAGGCCCTTAAGTGACGTGCTAGCGGTGGGTGGACTTACTGAGACTATGGATGAAGGGGTTTGGTGAGTACTCATCAATCAAATTACGCGGCAGAACGCGAAGCTTTCTATTTGGATTTCAATGTGAAATTTTCAATTACACGTTGACATGCAAGAACCCTCTTGACACGAACCTGCTGTGGTTCTTCAAGGACTGTTTCAACCCTCTGTTCATAGGTCGCCGTGGCATAATCTGTTTGAGAACTCACCCGTTCGCTGGGGGCACCGTC
>JAESSU010000104.1 GCA_016763955.1 Phycisphaeraceae bacterium
CCCACGGTGTTCAAAATCCGTCGCCCATTGGTCACGGGTATTTTTTGCTTGTTCTAATGCCTCAAGGAGTCCCTTTCGGTCACCTGCCTTGATCTGCTGTTTTATTTGGTTGAGTTGTGTTTCAAATCCTTGGATCACCGTCAGAATTGCATCACGGTTGCATTCGAGAATGTCCGCCCGGATGGTCGGATTGGAACTGGCTAATCGTGTGGCCCCCTGAAAGCCTGTGGATGCCATCTCTAATCCGCCCATTTGCACGGCAGTCTGAACCTGCAAGACATTAAGTAGATGCGGCAAGTGACTGATAACAGCACTTTGTTCATCATGCTGTTGGGGTGTCATTTCAATGACCTGCATTCCCAGAAGTTCCCAAAGATTTTTAACCAACGTCACATCGTCTGGATCATTGCCGGGGATGGGAGTGACGATGCAAGGCCGATCTTTAAGCATCTGTGCAGATGCACCTTCGGGGCCTTGGCTTTGGGAGCCTGCCATGGGATGCGAGGGGACAAAATGTTTGAGTTGTTCGGCTGTGAATATTGCTTTGGCATCATTGATGACACTGCACTTGGTGGAACCGACATCGGTGATGATGGCGCCAGGTTTAAGGTGATCGCGCATCAGCTGCATCACATGTCGAAATGTTTTAAGTGGTGTGGCAATGAGGATTAAGTCTGCCTGCCCTGCGACGGAGATCAGATCGGTTGCTCCTTGGTCGATGCATCCGACTTTGATGGCCATGTCCAATGTGGCCTGATTTCGAGCATCACCGATCACCTTGCCGGTAAAACCTGCTGCCTTTAGTCCTAAGCCGACACTGCCTCCAAGCAGGCCTGGGCCGACGATCAGGACAGTGGAAAGTCTTGAGATTGGGTTCGTATCAATGGCCATTGTCTAGTACAATAACATCTTTACCGCCGGGCTTCACGATGAAAGTCTGCTGCGGTCAAATGACAGTACGAACTTGATTTCGATCTGGACCAAAGGATTGACAAGGATATGACATCAGCCACGACCCCTTCGTCCTCTAGCACATTTGAGCTGGACTTTGAACGGCCCCTGATTCAGCTTGAGCGTCAGCTCACTGAGCTTGAAAACCATGCCGATGATAATGGTGTGAATTTCAATGTGGAGCTGCGTAAACTCCGACAGAGCCACACTGCCATGCTCAAGAAAATCTATGGCAACCTCACTGCATGGAATACCGTCAAAGTCGCCCGGCATCCTGACCGTCCGCAATCCGTGGACTATCTGCGTATGTGCTTTAAAGACTTCTGCGAATTACACGGTGACCGCCGCTATGGCGACGACCCAGCCATCATCTGTGGCTTTGCCCGTGTGGGGCCGTACAAATGTATGGTCATCGCTCAAGCCAAAGGTAAAGACGTCAAAGAACGCATCAAATGCAACTTCGGCATGCCCCACCCTGAGGGCTACCGCAAGGCCATGCTCAAAATGCGGCTTGCTGAAAAATACAATTTGCCCGTCATCACGCTCGTGGACACCCCCGGAGCATACCCGGGCGTGGGCGCTGAAGAACGCGGCCGAGCAGAAGCCATTGCTTACAACCTCCAAGAAATGAGTCGACTCAAAGTTCCGATCCTAAGCATCGTCATCGGCGAGGGAGGCTCCGGCGGTGCGCTAGGCATCGGCGTAGCAGACCGCATGGCCATGCTCCAATATGCTTGGTTCTCCGTGATCAGTCCTGAAGGCTGCTCATCGATTCTCTGGAAGACTGGCGACAAAGCGCCCGAAGCTGCTGAAGCATTGAAAATCACCGCGGCGGCGAATAAGAAAAATGGCGTGATCGACAGCATCATAAACGAACCCCTAGGCGGCGCTCACCGCAACCGCGAACTCATCGGCGACCGTGTGCAAAAATGGATCGTCCAAAATCTCCGCGAACTCAAACGTTTCAAGATCGAAAACCTTGTGAACAAACGATATGGGCGACTCCGTGGGATGGGTAAGTACAAAGAAGAATAAAATCAAACTCAGTTCACAACAATGCTCATGCTAGGCCGGACGCTGCGAACCGAATCTATCATTTATTGCTTGGTAACAGTGGCCAAGGTCATTGAAAATGGATCAAGTGTGATCGTCTTGGCGGATTTTTCCTCAAGCAATGTCGG
Organism: Phycisphaeraceae bacterium; assembly: GCA_016763955.1. GTDB lineage: Bacteria > Planctomycetota > Phycisphaerae > Phycisphaerales > Phycisphaeraceae > UBA7800. The sequence continues at coordinate 2,133 of JAESSU010000104.1, forward strand.
CAAAGGATTAACTTGCGGGGGCGCAGTCCAAACTCTTTTCTCAGTCATGAAACTAGGCAACGGGTCCGACCCGCCGTAAGTCCAGTAGCGAGCAAGCGTATGACCGGGCAGCGTGACTTCTCTAGGTTCCTCGGTGCGATTGATCAAGACGACAGCTTTGAGATTCTTTGCTTTGCCAAATCCCCAAATGCCCACATCTGGTAAAGAGACCGTTGGCTGCGTCAAACCAAACGTACCAAAAACCTTCATATCCAATTCCTGTAAGACACTCTCAGATTGACTGTGCTGTGTGTCTATTTGCAAAGGGAAATAATCACGATGATCCGCAAAGAGTTGGCCAACTGCTTTAAAAACATAGTACAGAGGCAGGCGGATCAAAGTTTTTCTAGGGCCGTTTTGTACGAGGCCAAACCCCTGTCCATCGATCATGCCGTGATGACTGGTGATGGTGATTTGCTTAAGGTCGAGCATACGCATCAGCCAGTCAATCTGTGCAATGGCAACACCGGGCGTTTTTAAGATTTGTTTTTTTGCTTTTAGGATAAGGTCTTTTTCACGGAACATGGTTTGAGTGAGAATGCCCCATTCGGTGACCCAGACCGACTTGCCTTTGAGTTTGGAGAAGTACTTTTTACAAGCCTGTTGTTCGAGTTCATTAAACGCAAAAAAGTATCGCATCATTGACGTGGGAGTCTGCCCGTCAAATGTTGCGATGGGGGTATAGGTATGAATGATGGTTGCATCATAGTCCTGAATATTCTGGGTCACGGTTTTGGCGAAATTAAGAATCCGCCCAGCCGGTGAGCCATCCCAGTCAGGCTGATCGCCCTGCCCCTGATTTTTAAAGATCATCGCCCGGCGTTGCAAAGCTGGACTGGGGCCATCAATAGCAACTTGAATATTAGGGTCGATTGCCTTGATGGCCTGGGTGAGTTGCTTGATCTCTTGCACATGATGATGCGGATCAGGGACAGCTGCCGTAAACGATCCGTTGTAAAGCTCGCAACCCAATTCCAGAAAAATCGGTTGCGTTGTGAGTTGTTTGATGCGTTTGACCTGCTGAACAATACTCGGCAAGTCCTGAGCGATCACATTGACTTCAAAGACATAAGGCAAGTTGGTTGCTTGGGGAGTTTTGTAAATATCTTCAAGCATCAAGCCGGGATAGCCCTCTTCAAGAGAGTGCTTGCGTTTGTAGCCATAGCGTGATTTGGGGCCATAGTATTTTTCAAAGCGAGGATCTAGTGGTGTCAGACATTCGCCCTCTTTCCAGAGATAGTAATTTGCCTGAACACCCGCTGGCCCGCGAATGGAAGTGAATTGAATCTCTTTAATCAGTTGCGTGGTAGGGTCTGAAACTTCCGACCAATTGCGCACCTCGCCGATCAAAAAAGGCATGCGGCTGGGATGAATACCAAAAAAATAAGGCGGAATCGGCCTCGAAGATTTGGCAACCGATAACGTGACTGGCTCACTAGATGGGGCATACAAGACCGTATCGGTCATCACACAACCAAAGAGATTCACTAACAACACCAAAGCTAAAGATAAGAACCAATAATTTTTCACAAGAACTCTTTCTGGTTAAATCACTCGCCCATGGTGCAGCGAATACAAAACTAATACCATTCACGATTAAAACTTGTGTGACTTACATCGCCAACACAAGCGATACAAAGTCTTATGCACCGTCCGATGCGTATAAGGAGACGTTATGATGATCTGCCATAGGGAAATAAATTCAACTCTGTGACTTTATTTAACAGTCGCCAAGGTCATTGAAAACGGGTCAAGCGTGATCGTCTTGGCGGACTTCTCCTGAAGCAATGTTGGTAATGGATTCACTTCGGGGATCATCGTCCAATGCTTTTTAGCTTCCATAAAACCGGGCAACGGGTCCGACCCGCCGTAGGTCCAGTAGCGAGCAAGTGTATGACCGGGCAATGTGACCTTTCTGGGTTCATCAGTGCGATTGATCAAGACGACAGCTTTTAGATTCTTTGCTTTGCCAAATCCCCAAATGCCCACATCTGGTAAAGAAACCGTTGGCGGCGTCAAACCAAATGTGCCAAATGTTTTCATATCCAGTTCCTGTAAAACCAGCTCCGACTGGCTGTGCTGTGTGTCTGTTTGCAACGGGAAGTAATCCGGATGATCCGCAAAGAGTTGGCCAACGGCTTTGAAAACATAATACAGAGGCAGGCGGATCAAAGTTTTTTTAGGGCCCTTTTGCACCAGGCCAAAACCTTGCGGGTCAATCAAATTGTGATGCGTGGTGATGGTGATTTGTTTGAGGTCGAGCATCCGCATCAACCAGTCAATCGTCGCAACCGCAACACCGGGTGTTTTTAAGATTTGTTTCTTCGCTTTTAAAGCCATGTCTTTTTCGTGGAACATGGTTTGATGGAGAATGCCCCATTCGGTGACCCAGACTTGCTTGCCTTTGAGTTTGGTAAAGTATTCTTTACAAGCCTGTTGTTCGAGTTCATTAAATGCAAAGAAATATCGCATCATCGAAGTGGGGGTTTGCCCTTCCATCGTTGCAATGGGGGTGTAAGTATGAATGACTGTTGCGTCAAAGTTTTGAATATTCTGAGTAACTGCTTTGGAAAAATTTAGAATCCGTCCTGCTGGCGAACCATCCCAGTCTGGCTGATCGCCTTGTCCTCGATTTTTAAAGATTAGCGCACGGCGTTGCAGTGCAGGACTTGGCCCATCAATGGCAACTTGAATATTAGGATCAATCGCTTTGATCTTTTGGGTGAGTTCCCCCATTTCCTGAGCATGATGATAGGGATCCGCAGTCGCTTTGGCTCCCATATAAGCTCCGTTATATAGTTCGCTACCATATTCAAGAAAAATGGGCTGATCTGTTATTTCTGTGATGCGTTGGACCTGTTGGACAAGGGTTGGCATATCCTGAGAGATCACATTAAGTTGAAAGACATACGGCAAGCTCGTTGCTTTGGAAGTGATATAAATGTCTTCCATCATTAAAGCGGGATAGCCTTCTTCAAGAGTATGCTTGCGTCTGTAGCCGTATCGATTGTAGCCATAGTATTTTGCATAGCGGGGATCTGCGGGGTTTAAGACCTCGCCCTCTTTCCAGAGATAGCAGTTGCCTGGGCCGCCGGAGGGGCCGCGTAAAGAAGTGAATTTAATCTCCGTGACAAGTTGTGTATCTCGCGCAGCCATTTCCGTCCACTGGCGAACTTTGCCAATGGAATAAGGCATGAGGTTGGTATGAACACCAAAAAAATATGGCGGAATCGGCCTTGAAGATTTAGGAGCTGATAGCGTGACCGGCTCACTAGATTGAGCATGCACGACTGTATCCGTCATCACACAGCCAAAGAGGTTAACTAGCAAACCCAAAGCTAAAGTCAGGAACCCATGATTTTTCATAAAAATTCTTTTCAATTTGATTGTCCGCGATTATTGCGGAGCATACTAAAATGGGGGAAACATCCTATTGATGTCCCGTGGATTAAATAGACGTATTAACAGATAGATTACGTGCCACACATCACAGCCATTTGACTGTGCGATACATTGGGAATTTCAGGCCGTCACATTTGAATGAACTATTAGTTCATTGCAACTAAACGTCACGTCTTGCATCTTACGATGCATCAGCGACACACCCCCGGAAGTGTCGCAGCTATTTTCCGTAGCGATGATTGGTCGTGATCCAATACAAATAAGCTGCAATGAACGACTATTCGCGGTCCCACCAATCCAAGGTGACCTGAGCATTACCCGGATCATAGAGACCATCACCTTCTTTACGTGCGTCTGCATGTCCATCGAGCCAGACGACATTGGCGCTGCCCATATGGATAAAATAGACCTGCATATCCTGATTGCTTATCGGCCAGCCACCGGGTCGGACAAATGTTCGCCAAGTAAAGAAACTTCCCTGTGGGAGGCGCCAAGCTTGCGGGCTGGGCATCAGGTTATCCGCAAGGAAAACCGTTCTCCCCGGCGTTTTAATATCACCGGTTTTAAAAATTGTAGAGCCAAATCCCAGAGCAGACTGATTGTGACCATAGCCCCATCGTCCGGGCGTTTCGGGACAGACGCCTAGCCCCAATTGACCGAGGGTTGCAGGTGTGTAACCCGTCGCACGATTGGCCGTATAACGTTGCAGTAGAAAAAGCCATGTATTGGTGGAAGTCGCACCCCCTTCTGATCCAAAAAAAGAAGGCACGATGTAATCCGTGTAGTCCATCGAATAGATCGCTCCCAAAATGCCCCATTGCTTGAGATGGGTTTGGCAGCTAACCCGATTGGCAGACTTTCGCGCAGACGCGAGTGCTGGCAGGAGAATGGAGATCAACAGTGAGATGATACTTATCACGACTAATAATTCGATTAGTGTGAAAGCATTGAGACGTTTCCGTTGGGTTGAGATAGACATGATGCCTCTCCTTTTAATCATACGGACATGTTGGTGTTATCGTTTTTGTGGATAATTTCAGAGGCATTTTCAAATAATCCAGGCGATAACCGGATATTCTGTGCAGGCTCATCGTGTCCTTGGAGTAACTTGGCAAACTGTTTGCCTGCCACCTCACCAAGCAAATTCGGTTCTGGCAGATCGATGATTGTCACAGCCGGATAACGATATTCGATCATCATGCCTTTACCTTCAAGACAAATGACAGAAAGATCCTCGGGCACTTTGCGTTCGAGTTTTTCGGCTGCTTGCATCAGGCCAATGGTGATATTGGCGTTGCCCCCCACGATCGCAGTTAGGTCTGGATGCTGCGTCAATAGCTCTTGAGCGATTTTTTCACCGCGAGCCCATGGCTGCTCTGAATCCAAGTGCATGGGTGAATGAATGCTTTGTACAAGGTCCGTAAAAGACATGCCATAATCACAAAGCACTTGATCCATGCCTGCCTGAAACTGATTAAGCCAAGGCGTATCCTGACACGCCAGAATCATGCCGATGCGGCGATGTCCCTGACACATCAACGACTCCGCTGCGAGCCGTCCGAGTTCAAATCGATCCACTTGAACAGAAGCAATCCCCTCCAACTGGAAAAAAGACTCAAGCAAGACAAAAGGCACATCCCGTTGACGCAGTTCTAGTAACGGTTGCTCATAACCTTGCATTGGCGGCGGGAAAATAATAGCGCCAGCGATAAATGACGAATCCAGATTGGTCAGCAGATCGATTTCCTGATCGTAATCGTAGTCCGCAGCCTGAATCAAAAGTTGATTACCTAAACCTGCTAGCCCAGCCTTCACACCCCGGATGAACATGGGGATACGCTCAAAGTCCAATGCAGGTAATACTAAGGCAATCATTCTGCTACGCTTGCCAGGCAAGGCCACATACATGCCCGATCCCTGACGCGACTGAATATAGCCTTCGGTCGTTAAGGTGCTAATTGCCTGACGAACAATCCCCATACTCACCCCAGCCTGTTCCGCCATCTGACGGAGCGTGGGGAGCTTTTGCTCGGGTTTAAGTGTCCGCCGACGAATCTGCGTTCGTAATTGATCTTGCAATTGCGTCACATAAGACTGGTCAGGATTGGTTTTTATATCAAGGGTTAAGGGCACATAATTATGCTAGCACAATTATGTCGCGAGTCAAGCAAATGCAAAAATAAATAATACACACAAAAAAATCGACCATACGAGTCGTTTTGAGCGTCTAACATATTTTTATATTGTTTATATGTATCGGTTTAAAAAAAAACACCAACGAAGATCGATGCTATACGTCAGCGTCCCGTTGTGTCGCAGCTATTTTTCGTAGCGATACAGACCGTGAGCCAATACAAATCAGCTGCAATGATGAACTAGTGTTTAACCAACATTGTCACCACATGACAGGCAATTGCGCGACCTTCGCCGATGGCATCGACCTTTTCATGGGTCTTGCCCTTAAGGTTCACTTGGCTTATCTCACATTGCAAGAGTGCTGCAATTTTTTCTCGCATCGCCAGCTTATGGGGGGAAAGCTTAGGGCGCTGGAGGATCACGGTAATATCCATATTGCCAATGCTGTAGCCAGCTTGTTGCATCCGGCGGACAGCTTCTTGGACGAAGAGAACCGAGTCTGCTCCCTTGAATTTTGGATCATTGTCCGGGAAGAGTTGGCCAATATCTTCAAGGCCCAATGCCCCGAGAATCGCATCGGTCACTGAGTGAAGTACGACATCACCATCAGAGTGTGCGACGCAACCCATATCGTGTTCGAGTTTGCACCCGCCGACGATCAGGTCGTAACCTACTTCCATGCGATGCAGGTCAAAGCCATGTCCAATGCGATAGGGAAGTTCCTTACTCATTTTGCAGGTTGTCCGGATGCCGGGACGGGGGTGACTGCAGTTGCAGGATCAACTTCGGTTGTCCCGGGGGCGGGGGCGGGTTTTTGGGCTTGTTGAACCTGTGCTAAACGTTGCTTGATGATTTTAATATGCCCAGCTTCTGCCTGCTTCACTGCAGCCGTAGTGGTATTAAGATTCGTCACAACTGTTTTTAGTTCTACACTAAGTGATTCATCAAGAATTTGGGTGTTCTTTTTTTCTGCATCAAATTTCCATTTCCCAAAGTTGTTTGCCAAGAAATCGACAAACTTTTGGAAGGCTCCCCAACGTGCCAAATTAGCTTTTCGGACTACTAAAGCGGACTGTGGTGAAAGCTGATAAATATAACCACGGGCTACTTTGAGTTTATTTTCACCGGTGAGTGATGTTTTGTTCATCAATTGAACCAGTGCTTTGTCGACATTTCCCAGTGCTGCTGTGAAATTATATTCTGCATCTGCAATGAGTTTGACCTGTACAGAAAGTTTTTGGAGCGTGGGTTGGTCTAGCGTCATCATGGGCTTACCATCGGAGATCGCATTGGCTGCTTTGACAGCCTCATCGACCTTCAGTCGTTCTTGCAATAGTGCTTTGTCGAGCATTTGCTTCACAGCCATGACCTGTTTGATTTCTTCTTGGGTCAATGCTTTGCTAGCAACTGGATTGGCACTAACCGTTGCAGGAGGTGTTGGCACATCCGTTACCACAGTCGGTTGAGCAATCGCTTGCGTAGCGGGTGCATCCTGTGAGATCACCGTTGGCGTTGGCAGGGAATCCTTTTCCTTTTGCGTGATCATAATAAATGCACCTGCCCCGACTAGGCCGAGAATCAGGCCAATGGCTAGTACCGCAATATTGGACATACCGCGTTCTTGTGTGGTGCCAGAATTATTTTGAGGTGATGACATTCGATCTCCTACCCAATCGTGGGTTTCGTGAAAAATATTTCAATTAACCCCTAAATAGGTCATTTATTTTAAGCCGTATTCTTTGAGTTTACGATAAAGGGTTCGTTCACCAATGCCAAGCATTTTGGCAGCGGCTTCACGGTTCCCCGCGTGGATTCGCAGGGCTTCACGGATCGCCTGTTTCTCCATTTGATCCAGACTCGTCCCCCCCCCGGAAGCACCGACCCCGGTAACACCGACCCCGGTAGCACCGACGCCAGAAGCACCGGTAGTACCGCCTCTGAAATTTCCAAGCCCTGCGTTAGCTCTTGAATTAACCGCAGGACGCATTTCCATGGGCAGATGGCATGGTTCTAAACGTGAACCGTCACAGACGACGATCATCTGTTGAATCGTATTGATAAGTTGACGAACATTGCCAGGCCAATTAAATGACTGAAGGGCTGACATGGTATCCAAATCCACAGTAGGCAGTTCAATGCCCCTCTCCCCTGCAAATTTCGAGACATAGTGTGAAACCAGTAACGGGATATCTTCAGCACGTTCACGCAAAGGGGGTAGGTGTAACTCCACGCCACGGATTCGGAAATATAAATCTTCGCGGAAGGCTTTTTTCTCAACCGTTTTAGCAAGGTCATGATTGGTTGCTGAAACCAGACGCACATCCACATGTCTGGGCTCATTGGCTCCGACACGGACGACTTCGCCACTTTCTAAGACGCGCAATAGCTTCGCTTGCATAGCTGCTGGCATGTCGCCGATTTCATCAAGAAACAGCGTGCCTTTATCTGCAAATTCAAAGACGCCTTGTCGGTCACGTTCTGCATTGGTAAATGCGCCTCGGACATGGCCAAAAAGTTCACTTTCCAAAATGCCTTCGGACAAACCTGCACAGTTCACTGGCTTAAATGTTTTTTTAGCACGCGGTGAATTTTGATGGATCGCCTGGGCGATAAGTTCCTTGCCAGTTCCCGATTCGCCGGTGATTAGGACCGGGATATTGCTATTACCAATCTGACGGATTTTGATCACTAGATCACGAATCGCTGGCGACTGGCCGATGATACCTTCTAGGCCGTACTCATGTTCTAGACGATCTTGGAGATTGGAATTCTGGCTTCGGAGCATCACTTCCCGCAGGGCGTTATTGCAAAGCGTGCGAAAACTATCAAGGTCCAGCGGTTTTTCAATAAAGTCATACGCCCCGCCTCGGATTGCCATCTTAGCGGTGGGGACATCGCCATGAGCGGTGACCATGATTGTCTGGGCGTTTTCCTGAGTCTGACGGGCGGTGGCAAGGACCTGTTGGCCATCGTCTTCGTGATCCATCACCAGGTCAGTGACAATCAAATCAAACCTGCCATACTCCAGCTCATTGCAAGCAGACTCTAAGTCATGCACCACTGTACAGACATGCCCAAGGCGTTTTAGCGCCTCAGCCATCACTTCAGCATGCGAATCTTCATCATCAACGATGAGTATCTGTGCGGTCGGGATGTCGTTTTTAACTGATTTCATAACTAAGGAAGCATTGTCTTAACCAAGTCGCATAAGGTCAAGCTGCCAAGTCAAGAGTATACTGTTAGATCATGGATCATGCCCAAAACCAATGCAACGATTTTCACTCTCCTAGCCCCACGCCCCTGCGCGTTGGATGCGTTAGTTACCTTAATGCCAAGCCTCTTATTGCAGGTTTAGCAGAATCTCACCCCCAGTTGCAAGTCCGCTGTGATGTCCCCAGCGGGCTGCTGACGGATCTTTTGACAGGCCAGGTGGATATCGCGTTATGTCCGGTCGTGGATTATTATCGTAGTCACTGCCCACTAAAAATCGTGCCTTGTGGCGGGATTAGTAGCAAAGGGCATACGCTAACGGTTTGTTTATTTAGCCGAACGCCCATTGAAGAGCTCACAGAAATCCATGCGGACACCGATAGCCATACCAGCGTGAACTTACTGCGTGTGATCATGGCCAAGCGATATCAGCGGGCCGTAAAAATCATCCCATATGACACCCGCTGTGACCAAACCTCCTCAAAGCCCGCACCTGATGCGATGCTCCTAATTGGCGATAAAGTTGTCACCAGCTCGCCTTTGGCGGTGCAATACCCCTATCAACTGGACATGGGCCAAGCATGGACTCAACTGACTCATTTGCCATTTATGTTTGCGATCTGGCTTGCCAAAGAAGATGCAAACCTTGGGGAGCTTCCGCTTTGGCTAGCTGAAAATCGCAAACACAATCAAGCCCGCTGTGCTGAACTAGCACGTGAGTTTGCCCCCCAACATGGATGGCCTCAGCGGTTAGCCTATGAGTATCTCACCGAAAATTTACATTATGAAGTCGGTGACAATGAATTGCAGGCGATGGAACTTTTTGCCCAATATTTACATGAACTAAATCTCATCGACAAACCTTGTCCTTTAGCCTTTTATACCCAACGGGTATGATTTTATCTGCGTCCAAAACCCTTTGGATTCCTAAAATAAGAGTTCTCAGGGACCGGGGGGCCGGGGAGTCACGTACACTAGCGATAGGACAAGGTCACTGACGATTGGTATAAACATGAACCACAAACCCCGAACATATCACAGCCAGATGCTTGCGGACTTTGTACGGCAGCTGCTCTTTACGCCTAAGTCCAAACGGCCCGAACAGATCGCCCATACCGAAGCCTTGCATGATCTAATTGAGCCAGATCAAAATTATCCCTTCGACTTTGTGAACCACCACATCACCGGCTATCACAGTGAATCCGAATCCGTCGATGATGCGACAATCCTTGTCGGCCAAGCGTTGCTACCGGACCTAAGACAAATTATTGACGTGCTCTGCCTTTCTGCTGAATCATTGCCCGATGACGAACCGTTAACAGAGCTCGCAACGCTTGCTCAGCAGCTTCACGTTAGCACCAAGACCATTCACCGCTGGCGTGATCTAGGCCTGCGTTGGCGTCGCTATCG
>JAESSU010000105.1 GCA_016763955.1 Phycisphaeraceae bacterium
ATGTGAAGAGCTCTTATTATCGGTCTCAATGATTTTCTCGTCTGACAAGAGATTCGATAAAGCGTGCACGCCAAAGAATATCCAAAGCATGATTAAGCCGACTTCTGATTGTGTCGATTATTCTATCTGTAGGCTTTAGGTGGCTGTTAAAAGGTCGCTGTTTAAATGATCTTCCCGAGATTTTGAACGGTTACATAAATAGCCCGTTTTACAGAGTTGGGTTAATCGGGGACGAAAGTTTCAGATTGACAGACAGGAGTTTCTTGATGTTGAATGTCGTAGCAGAAAAGCAATGCATTGATTTTACAGATCGTCAACAACGTGAAGCGGCGTATTACGACCAATACTCCACCACGCATGAAGTCCAAAAAGTTGACTTTGCGCCAGCCACAAGCGATCAGCTTAGACCTTGGAGTCCGTATTGGTCTTTGGTCCGATTGGTCCGTGATGAATTTCGCGACTCATCGCAAAAACTTCTTGAATTTGGAAGTGGCATGGGAGTCACCAGTACGGTCTTTGCAAAGGTCGGTTTTAATGTCACAGGCATTGATATTTCCGAAGGAAACTGTCGCGTGGCAAGAAAGCTAGTTGCGCAGTACGGCCTAGAAGACCGATGTGATTTTCAAGTCATGCCCGGTGAAATGCTTGAATTTGATGACAACACGTTCGATGTGATTACTGGCGTGGACATTCTACATCACGTGGATGTGCCTGTGGTGATCAAAGAACTCAAACGCGTCCTTAAGCCCGGTGGTGTCGCGATTTTTAAAGAACCTCTAGGTGATACAATTCTAGAACGTATTCGTGAATTAAAATTGTTTATGAAAATGGCACCCCGTGATTCGTCACAAGACAACCATATTCACATTACCGAAGACGAACGGAAGTTGTCTCGTGAAGAAATTGATTTGATTTACGCATCGTTTACCGTTGAAACAGAACGCCGTTTTTCCGTGTTGCAACGCTTTTATCGACTGTTGCCCAAACGTTGGTGGAATATGGTGTGGAAGCTTCAACGAGCGGATTACGAAATCATGAGCCGATGCAAAACTTACGAAAAATTAGGTGACATCGGCATCTTCGTCTGTCGTAAGACGGCCTAGCGACAGCTCGTTTGAATACGCGATATTGCCTAATGATTGAGTCGATGAATCAGCAAATGTGATTAACGCTGTAGGTCTTTATTGCGTTTCTTTTTGAATGAGTTCTAACAGTGATGTGCGGAGTTGGCTTGTTAGTGGGCCTGCTTTTCCCTCGCTTATTTGTTTTTTTTCTACGTGACTCACGGGCAGGATTTGCCAGCTGGAGTTGGTGAGAAAAGCTTCGTCTGCTGTTAGTAAATCGTCTATAGAGAGCATTTGTTTTTTGACTTGAATATTCTGCTTAGCAGCAAGTTCAATGACCGCCGCGCGGGTGATGCCCGGAAGAACCGGTGCTGGGATCGCTTGATCCACTTCTTCGCCACGTGCAAACGGTGTTAACAATACGCCATCTTTGACCAGAAAAATATTTGATATTGCGCCGCTCGCTAGATGGTTGGTGACGTTAAGCCAGATCGCTTCACCGGCTCCGGCACTTGCTGCTTGGCGTAGTGTTCGTAAACGCGGCCAGTAGCTAAGCGTTTTGTGACCTGCCATAGGATCAAACGGATTTGCTCCTGCGGGCGCGATAAGCACCGTAATGCCCGTCTGGAAATAGGCAGGGTCATAGTTGGTGGGCTCACTGGGGACGATCAGGAGTGTTGGCAGGGGTTGAATCGGTTCTTCGCTTTTAAGTAGCGGGATGGCCCCTGCGGTGAGTGTGAGCCTGATTCGAGCTTCTGTGAGTTTGTTGTGGGCAAGTATCTGATTCACAGCCTCAGCGAGTGGGGCGGTTTCCAGCGTGGGGGTTAATCCCAGCGATTCAGCACTAAGTTTTAATCTATCAAGATGTTGCTGTAAGCGGAAGACCTTGCCATTGACTGCGGACATGGTTTCAAATAACCCGACTGCGTGTTGAAAACCCGCATCGTGGATAGAGACCGTTGCTTGTGATTCGGGTACGATTTGGCCGTTGAGAAAGACATCCATCTGGGGGTAATACTCCTGGGGGGTTGCGGCTATTGAGCCGGTGGGGTGTGTGAGTTCCGGGTGGAGCCGGGGGTCTGGGGTTCCGGGGGGGGTTGAAAAGTTTAGATATTGTATGTATCATGTCCGATTCTCTGCAAAATCGCAAAAGTGATGGTAAATCACGATGCGAGTTTGTAAAAACTGAACTGAACTTAACACGCAAAATTAATTTGCACATAGCGAGTTAAATTATGAAAAAAGACATCCATCCCAATTACGTTGACTGCGAAGTAAGCTGTGCCTGTGGCAACAAGTTTAGCACGCATAGCACCAACGAAAAAATTCATGTGGACATCTGCAATGAATGCCATCCGTTTTTCACGGGTAAGCAAAAATTTGTAGACACTGCAGGTCGTGTTGAAAAGTTCCAGCGCAAGTTTGCTGGCAACTATTTCGGCGGCAAGTAGCCTAATTGAAACACAAAAAACCGCAGCGTAAATCACGCTGCGGTTTTTCATGCGCTTCCCGACTCCGGAAGTCGCCCTCGGCCCCGGGCCCCCGGGAGTTGTCTTTCAGATGTCCCCTGGGAAGTTGCCCTTGACATTAGGTGCGCGTTATATTTTGTGAACGTTTGATCTACTATTTTTTAGTCTCTGCTCATTGAATTATGACTGAATTGCAAATACGACTTTTGGAAAAGCTTGATGAGATCGCAAAGCAATTTGCTGATCTTGAAGCGAAATTGTTAGACTCACAAATTCTTCAAGACCCCAATCAACTTCGGGACTTGGGAATTAAGCGGGCTGCGCTGCTTCCTATTGTGATGCAATTTCAGAAGTATCAAGCAATCGCTCAACAGATCGATGAGTATGAGCAGGTCATTAAAGCCAATGATGAACCAGAATTCGTGGAGATGGCATGCCAGGAACTGCCCGATCTTCAAGGGCAGGCTTCGGACTTACTTGAAAAAGTGACAGGCGAATTAGTGACGGCTGATGACCGAGCGATTGGGTCGGTTATTGTGGAAATCCGATCCGCGTCTGGCGGAGACGAAGCTGCAATCTGGGCGGGGGACATTTTTGAGATGTATCAAAAGTTCATCGCTCGTCATCAGTGGAAGGTAGACTTGCTTAACATGGCTGGGGGCGAAATGGGGGGCGTTCGCCATGCGGTCTTTAATATTCGCGGTGAAGGCGTTTGGCAGAATTTTGGTTATGAGAGTGGGGTTCATTGTGTTAAACGTGTGCCAGCGACGGAAACCCAGGGGCGGGTTCATACTTCTACTGCAACGGTTGCGGTTTTGCCCGAGCCTCAAAAGGTAGATATCAATATCCCCGAATCCGATGTGGAAATCCATGTCACCACTGCACAAGGCCCCGGCGGTCAGAATGTCAATAAAGTTGCCACCGCAGTGCATATGATCCATAAGCCCACCGGTGTGGAAGTCCGCATGCAAGAGTCTAAAAGTCAGCAGCAAAATCGCCAAAAAGCATGGCTATTGCTACGGACGCGGGTCTATGACATTCATCAGCGGGAAAAAGATATGGAACGTGCCCAGCAACGCTCAAGCATGATCGGCTCAGGCGGGCGATCTGAACGTATCCGTACCTACCGATATAAGGAAAATATCGTCGTGGATCACCGCATTAGCACGTCCTTTCCTTTGCAAGCAATACTTGAAGGGCAACTTCAAGTAATGGTTGATGCACTGATCAGCTATGACAAAGCGCAGCGGCTCTCAGCCCTGTGATATTTTAAAAATAGAGCAAACCGCTTGTGATCTCATTGCGGTTCATATTTCATCACGGAACTTGATCTGACACAGCCGTGTCTGCGTCTTGTCCTCTACGTCAAAATCACCGGTCTAATCTACAGCAAATCTGCTCTAAAACCCGATAACAATAGCAATGACTGTTCAATTCACAGGGCTATTACTGCGCATGATCGGGGCTTTATGTTTGACATGGAACATCTTGCTGTCGTGCGCATTTGTATCTGCTCAGCCTGCAACTCTTTACAATTTTAACCCGCAGCCAGGCAATCAGCGTCTAATTCATAAATTCGACTTAGAAGAAGCTCGATTTGGTAACTTTGAAAACATGCCCGGGTTTTGGCATCGGATGGGCGAGCCTTCTAATCTGGGCGTACCTTATTTTGACAAGCAGCCGTTGCACCAGCAGTTGATGACAGTCAAAGGGTATCCAGCCTATACGCATGTTCGGTTTAATACGCCCCAGCAAGTGAAGGGCAATCACAGCCTGCTCTTGGGACTCAATGGAGGCAACGCGGGTGCTTTTCTGGAAGTCGGTGCAATTCCTGCGGTTCCCAATAGTGATTACCGTATTACCGCTCGAATTAAAACTGATCATCTAGAACATGCCAAAGTGAAGTTCACCATTTACTTTATAGATGGCAAAGGTCGTCAGATTCAGCAAGTGTCAATACCACCGAACTGTTTCAGGCAGAAGACCAATGGACCGATGTGAGCATGCGACTGTATGGTGATTATCTTAATGCCGCGTGGATTGGCATGCAGTTCCAATTAATTCAGACTCAATATGACAAGGACTCGCTACTAGGTGAGCATCAGGTGTTGTTTAACGAAGTCGATGGCGATGGACAGATTGATGATATTGCAATCTGGCAATTACCCAATATTGAGATATGTACACAAAGCAAAGTGAATATTATCAGAGCGCCCATCCGACCGAAACTCAAGGTTAAGGTGCGTGATTTAAGTGGTCGGGTTTTGGTCTCTGAAGTGTCGATTTATGATTATCGTCGTCAGAAAATAAGTTACAAGCAACAGCCTGTCGGTGCGGGATCGCCTAATAGTTGGACCTTGCTGCCTCAATTGCCAGGCTACGGTTGGTACTTAGCGGACTTAGTGGTTTCTGAGACTCAAGCGATAGGGGGCAAAACCATTAAAGAGCCAGTGGCACGGACGCTTTGCTCGTTCCTTTGGCTTCCAGATGACAGACCCTACAAAGTTGCCGACGCAAAGCTCTTTGGTGTGAGTGCAGTGAATTTGCCTGAAAATCAGTTGCCACTACTACCGGAATTGGTGACCAAGGCAGGCCTCTATGGCGTGACGCTTAGTCCTTGGCGACATGATACGACGCTCAAAAATATCACTACGCAGCAGAACCAATTGGATAAAATTCTCCAACCGTTACTAAGCTCTAGTTGTGAAGTGACCTTTGCGATGGCCCCTTTGCCAGATGCGATGCTTTCGGATTTACAGCAAGCTAATTTGATGGCACACACGCTTTTTGATCAGGACGAAAATATCTGGTCTGCCTATTTTAAGCCTGTGATTCTAAGGCATAGCCAACGGGTCAAACGCTGGGTCTTAGGGTCTGCCAACCACCCGTCAGCGATGTTCCAAAAAAACCTTGACAGCCAAATGGAACGAACACGCAAGCAATTTAATGCACTTGCGCCCAATCCGACTTTGTTACTGCCTTGGACCGCACTTGAGCCTCGACATCCATATATCAAATCAGATATCGGATACGTCCTTAAAATTCCCAAGGGGATTCGCCCACAATACATGGGGGAATTTCTAAATGAATGGAAGCAGTCGCCGCAAGTTGAGCATGTGATGCTTTTGGATGTGGAGACTGCGGACGTTTTAAGTCAGCAAGAC
Organism: Phycisphaeraceae bacterium; assembly: GCA_016763955.1. Taxonomy (GTDB): domain Bacteria; phylum Planctomycetota; class Phycisphaerae; order Phycisphaerales; family Phycisphaeraceae; genus UBA7800. The sequence goes on from JAESSU010000105.1 coordinate 5,698, forward strand.
CGCGTGACCGACCTTGCCCTGCGGATGCTTTATGGTTGGGAAGTTACACAGTCGGGGATGATGATTGATAAGCCTTGGACGATTTCGGATCGGCGAAAAATCAATTTGTTGCCAGACCCAAATCTGGGTGTCTTTGCAGCAATGGCTAATCGTCTCTCAGGCAGGCGTGTGATTAAACAGCTCAATCTAGGACGCGGTTTACAGTGTCGTATTTTAGACGGCCCCGCAGGTGGGATGTTGGCGATGTGGAATGAATCTGCTCCAGACAACCGCACGCAGTTGACCTTGTACATGGGGGAAAATCCAACGTGGCATGATCTGTGGGGCAACCATCAACCCATGTCCGTAGTCGATAATAAACAGCAATTCACCATTACGCGTGAACCTTCGTTTATTGAAGATATCGATTTGGAATTGGCACTGCTTCGGGCATCGTTTCACTTGAATGAACCTTTTATCGAGTCTCGTCAGCTGCCCCATAACCGTGTGGTCAAATTGCATAATCCATGGAACCAAACCGTCTCTGGTTATCTGACTTTTAAAGAACCCGCTAAGTGGCGGATCACGCCCAAGCGAATTTTCTTTTCCATGGCAGCAAATGCAGATTATGAAATTCCCGTACAGCTCTCATTCCCAATCTCCGAAACGGCAGGCGACAAAAATCTAGTCGCTCAATTGCAGTTCTCCACACAAAAAAACTATGATGTTCAGTTCCAGACTCCCATCCAAGTCGGACTCAAAGATATCGAATTCCACTCCCACCTGACCATCGAACCCAACCCTAAAACAGGCGAAATCGACACCATTGTCACGCAGCGCATTGCCAACCGAGGTGACAAAACCATCTCGCTATACTCCTTTGCGAATATGACAGGCTTCCCCCGACAAGAACGGCTGATTTCAAGATTGCATCCCGGCGAATCGATCCTGAGAAACTTCCGATTTCGCAATAGTGTGGAACTCCTTAAAACTCAAAAAATCCGAACCGGCTTGCGTGAAACCAGTGGCCCAGCAGTGCTAAACCACAATCTCTCAGCATGGGACTTGGTGACCCCGTAAAACACTTCCGTGCTTTGCGTGGTTAAAAAAGCAGACCAGCTAAGCGTCACATTGACTCTTTACCAAGCAAACGCAAGACTTCATCTAGGTCCTTGTCACCGCGGCCTGAAAGGTTGATGACCAGTATCTGATGGGACTTCATTGTTGAAGCGAGTTCCAAGCCGTAGGCCATTGCATGGCTTGATTCCAAAGCAGGAATAATGCCTTCGTATTGGGTCACTTTTTGGAAAGCATCCAACGCTTGGGCATCCGTGACACTCACGTAATCTGCTCGGTGTGATGCAAACCAAAAAGCATGTTCAGGTCCAACGCCCGGATAGTCCAAGCCCGCTGAGATGCTATGGGCGATGGCTGTTTGGCCGTCATCATCTTGTAAGACCAAACTGCGTGAGCCATGTAAAACACCGGGGTGTCCCAGACTAATGGATGCTGCATGATCACCAGTTGCTGGGCCTCGGCCGCCTGCTTCTACGCCGGTGAGTTTGACGTTAGTGTCTTCTACAAAGGGGTAGAACATGCCTGCTGCGTTGGATCCTCCTCCGACGCAGGCGATGATGTGATCAGGGAGTTTGCCGATTTGTTCGAGACATTGTGCGCGTGTTTCGATGCCAATGATGGCTTGGAAGTCACGGACGATCATGGGAAAGGGATGCGGGCCGACGACTGATCCGATGATGTAATGGGTGTCGTCACTGGTTTGCATCCAGTTTCGCATGGCTGCGTTGGTTGCATCTTTGAGCGTTTTGCTGCCGGACTCAACGGGGATGACGCGTGTGCCTAGGAGTTGCATTCGTTTGACGTTAGGCTGCTGACGACGGATGTCTTCGGAGCCCATAAACACATCACATTCCAGTCCAAAGACAGCTGCTGCGGTGGCGGTTGCCACGCCGTGTTGTCCTGCACCGGTTTCAGCGATGATTCGTTTTTTGCCCATGCGCAGTGTCAGCAGGGCTTGTCCTAAAGCGTTGTTGATTTTGTGTGCACCGGTGTGTGCAAGGTCTTCACGTTTGAGATAAATTTGCGCACCACCTGCAAGTTTGGTTAAACGTGATGCCAGATACAAGGGGGTTTCCCGGCCGACATAATGCTTAAGCCAGCGATCAAGTTCCTGTTGGAAAGTGGGGTCTGCTTTGGCTTGTTTATATGCCAAATCAAGTTGGGCGACCGCGTGTTTGAGTGTTTCGGGGATGAATACCCCGCCAAAATCGCCGAAGTATCCAAGTTCGTTAGGGACTTGGTTTTGGGCTGTGCTGTTTGTAGTTGGTGTCATTGTTGGTTCATTTTATGACGGATCAGAGTGTGATGCGAATTGTTTGAATGGGGGGCGGGGTGTGGGGTTACCACGATGCTGCGAAGCCCCCGGAAATTAAAGGCAACTTTTACCACGCAAAGCACAGAAGACACGGAAATTCCAAAAAAATATTATTGAAGAATCAGTGCAATGCTTTTGCGACAATCTCTAAAGCAACACCCCAAAGGCTGGTTCGTTATTCTCAAAAGTTCTGAGAAATGGAAGAGTGGTTGAAATAGACTCCAAGAAAATTGTTCCTAGTGATATTTTAGTTCTAGATGAAG
>JAESSU010000106.1 GCA_016763955.1 Phycisphaeraceae bacterium
TATAAGCATTGCTAACAATGGACCTAAGTCCTATGGTTTTAATTACGTCTACTTTACAAGTAAAGCGGGATGGTTTGGCACCAAAGTCCAGAATGTGCGTCGGCCCACTGAACTTCTCGTTTTCGCAGAGTCTGGCGGCGGTAGTCTAGTTCACGCTACTTCTGCCAACGGCGAAATTCGTCTCGAAGGACGACATGATGGCGGTGAAGTTAATCCCACCCCCTTCGTAAGACTTAATACAGCAGGGACGAGTAATCTGCTCTATGCAGATGCGCATGTCGGACGTGTGAAAGTAGCTATCGTTGAGGCCAACCCCACCCAGTACTGGAATTCACAGCAATAATAAAACGAAATTGATAGGCATTGCGTCTGTTGCTGTCGCATCAAAAATGTCTTTAGCTCTGGTGGTTTTTGAGCGTCAGTTTGTCATGTGAAACGCGAAAATAAGTCGTGTCTGCTATCGCTGTGTCATGGCTTGGCACGATGGGTGTAAGTCATGTGACAAACCAAAGGGCTCTTGTGATGCAATATCGCAGTTACGAAATCGAGTCTTTTTAAATAAACTTAAATTATATTTCTAACCGCCTTTTGAAGGGACAGTTGCAATGAAGATGGAACGAAAAAATTGGATGTTTGCTATGTGGGTCTTGGGATTTTCCTCCCTCTGTCCGGCTTGGGCAGCGGATGCGACATCAGGCAAAACGCTGAGAGTTTTCGATCAAGGCCAATCAAATGTCTATCTTGATCTGGACAATAATCAAGCTCGGAATTTACAACTCACGCAGACAGTTGCGGACTTTACACGATGTGTTGCAGTGATGACTGGCAAGGCATTGCCCCGCACTGCTAAAGTTAAAAATTCCTCTAGCTCCCAGCGGGCTTTGTTTAATCCTACGCAATCTCAACCAACACGATTTGAGTGTCGAATCGTCAAGCTTGAAGATACTTCAAATGCCATGAGTGCAAACGCAAGAGTTAGCTTGATTGCAAGTACCAACTCTAACTTCAGCAAAAATCCTTTCGCCGAAGCAGGCGAAAAAGTCGCGTGGCATTGCGTGTGGAATCAACTCGGAAAAACCTTGGATTTTAATCTCGACGTCGCCAACGTGCCTTATTACGGTCCGGGCTATGGCCCTTTTATCTTTGGTAAGCTTCAAGTTAAAGCGCCTGATTTTAATAAAGATAGCTCCATCCGCATGCTGCTGGAAATGCGCGGCGGCCAAAAAGGAAACCTGCGCGGCGGCTATATCATTGATGATCAACCCGCAGTCTATACCCAATGGTTTGACCCTAGTAAAGCAGGTGTTGATACCACAAATCCCGGCGTGTCCGACAAAAAGGGATCGCAAGCATGGACCGCTAGCTGGCAAAAAACATGGGAAAATAAAACAGCATTCTATGTTGCAGGCTATCACGCCAAAGGACGGGTCTCGACGGCCAGTCTCGAAGATATCTACGTCACGCGAGGAGGCAAAAAAGTTTTCTCCGGTCAAGCCAGTGATGAAGAAATGGAAAACGCAGAGCTTGGCCCTTGGCGACTTTGCCCCACCAAAGGCACTGCCATGGTTCAATATGGCACGCTGAGTCTAAAGCCTGCACCTGGTGGTTGGAACCGTGTCATGTTGCAAGCAATGCAAGTGGGAAATTCTGGTAGCAAGCGGGGGGCTACTTCAGGGTTGATTCCATTACGCTTAGAATTAAAAAAATATCCAGTGGGCGCGAATCCTTACGGGGTGTCACCTAGAGATGTCAGTTTAATGCAAGGCTTTAGCATCCAAGCGGATGATAAGGCTATTGTGTTGCGAGCTTGCACCGAGGTCGGACTTGGTAACGCGCTCTATTACATGTTGGATTATTGGGGTTGCCGATGGGTAATGCCAGGAAAAATGGGTGAATGTATTCCCAAGCATGCCTCGCTTACATTCCCACGAGGGGTGACGAATTTTTCGCCACGCAACCATGCTTCGTTCGACCGTCAATCGCGTCGATGGGGTCGCCGAAATATGCTCCGTTGGAAATACGGGATTTCTGCCCAGCATTATTGGTTTTATGCGCTGCCACCTAAGACACATTTTAAGACGCATCCTAAGTGGTATTCGCTCATCGCAGGCAAGCGTGAGCCAAGGCAACTTTGCACGAGCAATCCAGAAGTGATCGCTGCGATGACTGAGGCTGGCAAAAAGTATTTGCGTAAATATCCTCAAGCGACCAGCTTTCCGATGGATCCTCAAGATAATCCTGATTTTTGCCAGTGTGCTCCGTGCGTAGCCCTAGACCCGCCGGGCAATATTACCTTTCATGGTGATGAGGTGGTCACGGACAGAGTTTTCATTTTTGCCAATGCTGTTGCCAAAGGCATCGCCGAAGAATTTCCCAATCGTTATGTTGCGTTGCTTGCCTACATGACCCATCTCAAGCCGCCAGTTAATGTTCGTCCTGCAGACAATGTGATTGTCGGCCTAGCTCGATCTAGCGGTTATTGCCTCTTGCATTTGGTTCCGCAGGAGGGTTGCAATACATCGCAATTTGAGAAGATGATTGAGGCTTGGTCCGTCCTGACGCCGAACCTTTATTTGTATGAATATGATCCGATTAGTTGGACCGGTGCGTTGCCCAGCCCGCTATATATGGAGATGATGAAGTTTAACAAAAGAATATTTAAAAACGAAAGGGTCCGTGCCAGTTTTTCCGACCTTACTAGTACCAATCGTGATGCCTCGACGTATATCAATGCCTATCTTGCCATGCGGATGAAGATCGATCCTTCCAAGGATCCTGATGCAGTTCTTAGAGATATGTGCGAGGCTTTTTTCGGGCCCGCTGCTAAGCTCATGGAACAGTACTATCGTGAGCTTGCCAAAGTCACAGACTTTACCCATCTAGGGCACGCAGGTGTTAGTTTTGGCCTGGCATTTTACCATGAAATGTTTGACCCCAAGAGGGTACATGCTGCCCGTGGGTTGTTGGATCAGGCCATTGCGATGAACCCTGAGAAATCAATCTATCAGGATCGAATCCACATGGTGGACATGAGCCAACGCTATCTCGAGGCCTATCTCAGCGGGGTCTGGTATTCTCAAGCCAATAAATATAGCCAGGCCGTGGCATCTTTTGATTTGATGGATCAATTAATTGACGAAATGGCAGAAGCAAAATTCCTGCGAGCTGGTGATACCAAGCATCGAGCCAAGACCATGAGGCTCAAATCTTTGGCTAACTATTTTCCTAAAAAGATGGGATTTTTCACCAACTGGCAACTCCTTGGGCCGTTTGATAATAGTGATCGCAATGCAGCCCGCAATCGTGAACCCTTCGAGCCAGTCCAATCCATCACGGGATCAGCGACCTTGGCAAATGGAACCACCGCCACATGGCGAAACTACACCAGCCCAGGCGGTTTCTTGAGTCTGGAAAAAGCTTTGACCAGTGTTAAAAACAAGCCAAGGGTTTCCTATCTGTTTGCAGGCACAACTTACTATGCACAGAAGACTGTACGAGCGCGATTGAAAATGGACAGCTTTAACCCCTTCGTCGTTTACGTCAATGGCAAGCAGGTTTACTCCCGCCTTGGGGTCGATGCAGATTGCCCTAACAAACGCCAAGTTGATGTCACTATGAATAAGGGGAAAAACACGATTGTATTTAAGCTGAGTCAGCTTAAGGTGCGCCCAGACTCCTTCCCTTGGGGGCTTTATGCACGAATCGTTCCTGATGGCGCTAACACCGTAGCGCCTCCAGCCAAATGGTCTTTTAAAACAGATTCACAAGATGTGGGCACAAAGAATAACTGGCATGCTGTAGACTTTGATGATAGCCAATGGGAAAAAATCACCGTCCCTGAGGCTTGGGAAAGCACGATTGGACCTTACGATGGTTATGCTTGGTATCGCACGAAAATCAAAATCCCCGCGCAATTCCAAGGTAAGTCCATGGTGCTTAACTTTGAGGGCGTAGACGAACAAGCATGGGTCTATTTCAATGGAACCTATCTTGGTGAACGAACCACTGCGTCTACAAAAAAAAGAATTAACGACATATGGAACCAGCCCTTTAAATTGAGGGTTTCTTCGGATCGCCTTGTGTATGGCAAAGAAAACCTGTTGGTTGTCCGAGTCCATGACTCAAAGTATGCGGGAGGAATTTATTTGCCTGTCCGTTTAAACATTGCTCAGTAAGGTTCCGCCATCGATATAGGCTGCTCATTTGTGTGCGCAGCAGATAACGTTCTATATTTTAAAAATACTTATTTTTCTAACCACCTTTTAGGAACCATCAGTGATGAAGATAACGCGAAAAAATTGGATATTTGCCTTACTCACTTTGGGGTTTGCCTCTACCTGCCCGACATGGGGAGCGGGCACTACGTCAGGCCAAACTTTGACGGTTGTCGATCAAGGTCAAGCAAGGGTTTATCTGGACATTGATGCCAAACAAGCCAAGGACTTGAACGTGCAGACTGCAATCGCGGACTTCACGCGATGCATCTCGATTATGACGGGACAAGCTCTACCCCGTGGCGGTGGAACTCAGGCAGCCTTTTTCAACCCAGCTCAACCTCAGCCGACACGATTTGAGTGTCGTCTTGTCACGCTGGAGGATGCCTCGGCATCTATCTCTTCTAATGCTCGTTTGAGCTTAATCGCCAGCACCAATTCACAGTTTTCCAAAAATCCTTTTGCCGAAGCTGGCGAAAAAGTAGGCTGGGGCTGTGCATGGAATCGAAGCAAAGGCACGTTGACCTTTGGTCTCCAAGTTGCCAACCAGGCTTATTATGGGCCGGGCTATGGACCGGTTACCTTTGAAACACTTCAAGCCAAGGCCCCTGATTTTAAACAAGGCGGTTCGGTGCGTCTGGCCTTAGAAATCAAGGGCGGTCGCGATGGCAACATCCGCGGCGGTTACGCTATTGATGATCAGCCCTGGGTCTATACCCAATGGTACGACCCGGCCAAGGCTGGCGTTGATACGAAAAGCCCCGGCAAATCTGACAAAAAAGGCAAGCAGGATTGGACCGCTGATTGGCAAAAACAATGGGCTGGCAAAACATCTTTCTATGTTTCGGGTTATCACGCCAAGGGACGTATTGCGACAGTGGGTCTCAAAGACATTACGGTGACTCGGGAAGACAAAACTCTTTTTTTAGGTCAGGCTAAGCAAAGAAGAAATGGGAAAAGGGGAACTGGGCCCTTGGCAGGCGTGTCCGACCAAGGGTGACGCCATGGTGGGCTATGGCGTGCTGATGCTCAAGCCTGCTGTCGGCGGCTGGAACAATGTGACGCTTCAAGCAATGCACATGGCAAGTTCCGCATCATCTGCTTCGTCAAGCCTTCTCCCCTTGCGTTTAGAGTTGCAAAAATTTCCCGCTGATGCGAATCCTTATGGCATAACGCCTCGAGACATTCGTTTGATTCAGGGCTTTAGTATTGATGCTGGTGACAAAGCCATTGTCGTGCGAGCTCACACCGAATCAGGGTTCCGTAATGCACTGTATTACATGTTGGACCACTGGGGTTGCCGCTGGGTCATGGCGGGTAAAATCGGAGAGTGTATCCCCACACGCGCCACGCTTACATTTCCACGAGGTGTCACAAAATTTTCACCCCGCAACCACGCATCATTTGACCGAAAGAAAAATCGTGCGTGGGGTGATCGCAATATAAGCAATTGGCATCACTGGCTCTCCGCTCAGCATTACTGGCTTTATGCGTTGCCTCCCAAAACATATTTTAAAACACACCCCCAGTGGTATTCACTCCTAGCTGGCGAGCGTAAGCCTCAACAGCTTTGCACGAGTAATCCTCAGGTCATCGCTGCGATGATTGAAGCTGCTAAAAAATTCTTCCACAAACATCCCACTGCCATCAGTTTCCCAATGGACCCAGCAGACAATGGAGACTACTGCCAGTGTGATTCATGTGTTGCCTTAGATGCACCGGGTCATCCAACGATCGGCGGCATGCCTATCGTCACGGATCGCGTCCTCCAATTTGCCAATGCAGTCGCCAAGGGTATCCGCAAGGAATTCCCCAATCGTTATGTTGCATTTTATGCTTATGCGACACACATCGTCCCGCCGATCAGAGTTCGACCTGAGAAGAACGTGATTATAGGTTTATGTCGAACAAAACATTGTCTACTACATCTGGTTCCAACCCAAGGCTGCACCACTTCCAACTTTGCGGAGTTGATCAAGCAATGGCGTGCTTTAACGCCGAACCTTTACTTGTATCAATATGATCCGATTTCGTGGACGGGCGGATTGCCTTGCCCCACATACATGGGGATGATGGAGTCTCTCAAGGAATCCTTTAATCAAGAGGGTATTCTGGGTAGTTATTCCGATGGCGGCTACGCTCTGACCGGAGGGTCAACTTACCTGAACCGTTATCTCTCACAGCGGATGAAGATCGACCCGTCTCAAGACCCAAGCCAGGTGCTTAAAGAA
>JAESSU010000107.1 GCA_016763955.1 Phycisphaeraceae bacterium
AAGACATTGCAAACGAAACCGCAGTCTTCGCGTTCAGGCTTATCGCATCCGGACCGGACACCGTAACCAGCATTCGCGTCACATTTACTGGTGATATTAATGACACTGACGAACTCAACGCAGTTCTGCTTTACGAAGATATAAATCAGAACTTCGGCATCGACGGCGGCGACACATTAATCGCGAGCCTGAGCTGGGATTCAACGAACTTGGCATGGCTGAACACTGCGCCGATCGCTATCAGCGGCACGGCCGACTCTGTCTGCCTCGCTGTCTCTGCGAACGTCAAGAGTACCGCTCCAGATGGCGATACATTCCAAGTACGAATCAATGCCGGAGATGTTGTTGCTGACTCCGGCGGCTCGGCTCCAACAGTCGCTGCCATCAACACTGCCGTTTATACAATCCAAGTGGATACGGCATTTGCATCGATCGCATCAACAGCGAACATCACTATTGATGCTGACATCGCAGCAAACGAGACTGGTGTGCTACCGATCGTCGTCTCCACATCAGGCCCTGACACGATCAACGGCATCACAGTTTCTTTCTTGCACGATCTTGTTGATACGGCGTCGTTCTCGCAAGTCTCTTTGTACCGCGACGTTGATCAAAACTCTGCGTTTAGCTCGGGCGATACATTCATCACTAACTTTGCTTATGACTCAACGAACGTTGATTGGGATGTCGAAAATCTCAACATAGGCCAAGCGGGTTACGGCGATTCCTATTGGTTCATTGTTACGGCCCAGCTCGAGACAAGTGTTACAGACGGTGAAACATTCCAGATTCGTCTCAACTCGGGCGGAGTTAACACAACGCAAGGCGGACCCACTCCAGCTGCAAATGCATTGAACAGTGCTATCTTCTCTATTGAGATCGACACAGCCCAGGCTGTTGTCGCCTTAGCAGGCAACGCAGTCATAAACCAGGATGTGGCAAACGAAGATGGAGTTCTTCCTTTTGTCATCACAACATCCGGCGCTGACACAATTAATAGCATCACCATTTCGTTCAGTGGTCCGCTCGTGGATACCGGTGCCTTCTCGGCAGTCAGACTCTACGCCGACTCCAACCAGAACGACCAACTTGATACAAACGACGGCTTCCTCACTAACTTTGCGTATGACTCAACAAACAACGATTGGGACGTAACAAATCTTGGTCGAGCGCTTGCAGGCTATGGTGATTCGTTCCACGGCATCGTTTCAGTCTCCGTGAAATCTTCAGTACTTGACGGCGAAACATTCCAGGTCCAACTTGATTCAGGCGGGGTCAATATGGCCCAAGGCGGACTCGTGCCCGACACAGACGCGCAGAACTCAGCTCTCTTCTCGATCGAAATCGACACAGCAAATGTGGTTGTTCCTGCAACAGCAGGAACCATACTTGATGATGACATTCCAACAGAAACCGGAGTCCTACCTTTCAGCATCACCGCTTCAGCACTTGATTCCGCAACAAGCATGACCATCTCGTTCAGCGGCACCATTGTAGATTCAGAAGCCTTTGCTTCCGTCAAACTTTATGAAGATGCCAACAACAACTCGCAGCTCGACAATATCGACACCCTTGTTGCCACATTCGCTTATGACTCCACAAACTCTGATTGGGGTGCCGCAAACCTCGGCCTTGGCGTCAACGGTCTATCTGATTCGTTCTTCGGCATCGTGGCCGTAACGCTCTCATCGAGCGCAGGCGAAGGCGACACATTCCAGGTACAGCTTGATTCCGCTGGAATGACCATGGTCCAGGGCGGAACCATCCCCGTACCGGCCGCACCAAATACTGCAATCTACACCGTATCCCTCGATACCGTTGAAGCGACGACAAACCTTTTCATACCTGGCGTCATCGACAACACAGTTACCAACGAAACATTGATTCTGCCAGTGAATCTGACAACTTCCGGAATCGACACAATCTCAGCCATCACACTCAATCTTCAAGGCTCCATGATAGACACGACAAAGATCTCCTTCATCAAGGTGTACTACGATTCCAACACCAACCTGCTTTTCGATCTGGGCACTGACCCCTTACTGGGTACTTTTGTTTCGAGCGGTGGTGGAACATGGACAGTAACTGGCCTGAATATTGACTTCGAATTTTCCGGTGATTCCTGGGACATCCTTATTACAGCATCTATCGAGACAACCGCATCAGCTGGCGACACGCTTCAAGTCACGATACCAGTGGGCGGCATAACAACTGACTTTACTGATACGTCACCGACTATCGCCGTAATCGGCCCCATGGTTTCGCTCGGCAATGTTGCGCCGGTTGCAAACGCTGGACCTGACTCAACGATTGCAAACCCTGCCACATACTTACTCAATGGTTCAGCATCCTCTGATGCGAACGGCGACACGATCACATACTTGTGGGGCCTCAACGCAGGACCTTCTTCTCCGATAATCGACAGTGCGACCCAGACGTTATCCACGGTGACTCTTGATTCTACTGGAACCTACACGTTCATATTGACCGTGGATGACGGAACCGATTCAACAACCGACACCGTCTCCATTACCGTAACCAATGTTATTCCTGTTGCAATCGCTGGCCCGGACACAACCTTCCCGAGCGTTGACACAGCAGTTCTTGACGCGTCGGGTTCGTATGATCCAGACAGTGATGTGATCTTCTTCAGCTGGATATTGTTGTCAGGTCCATCATCTCCAACGCCGGTAAACGCTAACGTCAGCGTAACGACTGTCTTCCTTGATACATCAGGCAACTATATATGGCAGGTTGCGGTCAGCGACAATACCGATACTGGCATCGATGCAATTGTCTTCGCAGTGAACAACGTGCCTCCTGTATCGAACGCTGGCAGCGATACGACAATTCCTTCAGCTGGCGGAATCGTTCTCAACGGTTCAGCTTCCAGCGATCCAAACGGCGATACATTAACTTACACATGGACGAAAGTCTCCGGGCCTCAAGCGACAGTTGATAGCCCGACTGCCGCGATCACGACAGCGACCGTTGATTCTGCCGGAACCTACGTCTTCAATCTTGAAGTCAATGACGGCAGTGATACCAATGCCGATACAATACAGGTTGTCATATTAAATACACCGCCCGTTGCAGACGCCGGAACAGACAGCAACTTCCTGATTCCAGGACCGATTGCAGTAAGCGGAACAGCTTCTTACGATCCAGACGGCGGTACGACACTCTCATACAGCTGGTCGAAAACATCTGGTCCGGCCGGATCGTTCGATTCTCCGGCATCATCAACGCCGATCTTCACGCCGACGATGGCCGGAACCTACGTGCTGCGACTCGACTTCAGCGACGGTACCGACACAAACTTTGATAACGTAGTATTTTCGATAAATAACACCCCTCCTTTTGCCAATGCCGGTCTGGATACAAACCTTCCAACAACTGGAACCTATGTTCTTGTTGGTACTTATGCCGACTCTGACGGCGATACGATCACATCCTTCTTCTGGCAAAAGACATCCGGCCCTGGCCCCTCTCAAAGTGGGGCATCACCAAACATGACAGCCATCCTTGATTCGGTCGGCATCTACGTATTCACCTTCTTTATCTCCGATGGTGTTGACTTCGGTACAGACACGGTAACGATCGCGGTCGCCAATGCACCTCCGATATCGAACGCGGGCACAGACACAACCATCAACCTGCCTGATACCCTGATTCTTAATGGTTCGGGATCTTCGGACGGTAACGGCGATACCTTGACATACACATGGTCGCAAATCGCGGGTACAACAGTAGCGACAATTGTGTCACCAGCAACAGAGTCATCGCCAGTATTCCTTCCAGGTGTTGGCACATACACATTCCAGCTCTTTGTCACCGACGGTTTAGACACATCAATCGATACTGTCGTATTCACGCTCCTCAACAATGTGCCAATCGCAAACGCGGGCGCGGATTCAACATTCCATCCCGCAAGCAACGCCGACTACGTCTACACCTTGGACGCAAGTGCATCAACAGATGCAGATTCAACTTCATTGTCTTACGCGTGGACACAACTGAGCGGACCGTCTGTAACAATTGATTCGCCAACTTCCGTCCAATCGACAGTCACACTCAAAGATGACAGTACCTATGTCTTCTCTGTTTCTGTATCAGATAGCCTCAATACTGTGACCGATACCGTAGCCATAACTGTGACAAACAATGTGCCATCCGTGAACGCAGGCTCAGATTCTTCCGTGCATGCGCCAGATACATTCTTGCTCGACGGCTCATCCACAGTCGATGCTGACGGCGACTTAATCACATTCACATGGACTCAGATCTCGGGTGGAACGGTGGCCATTTCCTCACCGAACACAAGCTCTACAAATATTTATATAGCTATACCTGGCGTGTACCAGTTCAGACTGACGGTCTCTGACAATGAAGACACCGTGTTTGACGATGTTCAGTTCTCTGCAGTAAATAACGTACCGTATGCCGACGCCGGTCCAGACACGCCGCTCAATGTTCCCGATACGATTACCGCGACCGCAGCCGGTTCAACCGACTTAGACGGTGACACGCTCGCCTACACATGGACGAAGCTCAGTGGACCTGCGGCAACGATCACATCGCCCACCGCGCAGGTCACACCAATTGTTCTGACAAGCTACGGCACCTTCGTATTCCAGGTAGCTGTCACAGATGGCTTTGATACTGCCACTGACTCAATGACGGCAGTTGTCATTAATGCCGCACCGATTGCAAACGCTGGTACAGACACGACGATTCAGAAACCAGACACCTTGATTCTTAATGGCACACTATCATTTGACTCTGACGCGAACGCGCTCACATTCCTCTGGACCAAAACTTCAGGTCCAGCCATTACGATCAGCAACGCAACGAGCGGAACAGCACAAGTGGCACCGACAACTACCGGCGTGTACATCTTCAACCTTGCCGTTGGAGACGGCTTCGACACTGGAAACGACACAGTCACAATAACCAAGCTTGCGCTCGCTTCGCTTGAGGTCACGATTAGCTCAACCTCACCAACCAGTGACTCGATTGCCGTGAAGGGTGCGGAACAGACATTACTTTTGGCCTTCAGTGTTCAAGGTGATACCGACGGAGATACTCTCTCCGAGTTTGCAGTGACGCTCCAAGGCAATGCCTACACCACTGGCGTCGATACAATTGCTATATATAAAGACGGCAACGAAGATGCCCAGTTTACTGCAGTCTTTGATCCGCTTCTCGCCACTCTCACCAACCAGGGCGGCGGCGTCTTC
>JAESSU010000108.1 GCA_016763955.1 Phycisphaeraceae bacterium
CCGGGGGCGGGGGTTCCGGGGTGCCAGACCCATTGTGCGTCCCATGAGCCAGTGTGTGATAGATCAGTCATTGTTGCAAAACTTTCAATAATACCATTCACGATTCAAACTTGTGCGTAACTTACATCGCCAACACAAATGCCACAAAGTCTTATTGAATCGTCCGATGCGTATAAAACAAAGATTCAAGTCCAACAATGTTAGTTACAGCAGCAGGAAATGCCATGACAATTTTGCGCACTCGCAAATAAAACTGCTACAAACAGGCAAAATCCCATTCGCCAGGGAGCCCAAACACCATTTACCCTACAATGGCAAACCATGACACAGCGTAAAATCGAACAACTCGGTCAAGAAGTCTTCACCGGCAAACGATTCAAAGTCATCAGCATGAACTTGCCGAATCGAGATGTTGACGCTGGAACGTATCGCAAAGAAATCGTGGTGCATCCGGGGGCTGCGGTGATTTTGCCGATGCTCGATGAACACACCGTGGTGATGATCCAAAACGAACGCCCCGTTGACGACAAGCCGTTATGGGAACTGCCCGCAGGCACGCTTGAGCCCCCGGAACTTCCGGAGGTGACCGCCGCACGTGAACTCATTGAGGAAACAGGTTATCAGGCGAGCCAAGTCAAACTGCTCACACAGTTCTACGCGTCACCGGGCATCTGCACGGAGATGATGTATTGTTACCTTGCAACGGATTTAACGGCTGTGGGACAACAACTTGAACCCAATGAGAAGATTATTGTCAAAGTCATGCCCATAGATCGGGCGATAGACATGATACGCTGCGGCCAAATTATTGACGCAAAAACCGTGGCAACACTGCTGTATTATCAGACTTTTGGCAAGCCCTTAAGCGAAACCATATAGATAACAGGAATTGATGGATGGGTATTTACGACCGAGATTACACACAAGCGGACAGTCCCTTTGGACGCTCTAAACGCGTCGGCAACTTTTTAGTCCCCGCACCGGGCTGGTGGTCGCTGACCGCGATTTTGATGATCATCAATATCGCAGTCTTCGTACTCGATTCGATTCTCTTCAAATTTATAGGCATTAGGGCCAACTTCCATGGTTTTGCTAAACCGATCCTGTTTTACTGGGGACACTTTTCTTCCTCACTGGGATTCGGTGATTTCCAAATATGGCGCGTGATCAGCTTTCAATTTCTCCATGCGGGCGTAGGTCACTTGTTTTGGAACATGCTGGGCCTGTTTTTCTTCGGGCCGATGGTTGAACAGTATCTAGGCTCCAAACGATTCGTCGCTTACTACCTGCTTTGCGGTGTGGCCGGTGCGATTTTTTATATGCTGATGATGATGCTGGGCATCGTGGACAGTTCGGGAATCGCTCCACTCATTGGTGCGTCAGCGGGACTCTTTGGCATCATGGTTGCCGCGGCGAGAATTGCCCCGAGCATGAAGGTCTTATTCATGTTCATCATCCCGATCCAATTGCGCACGATGATCTGGTTTGCGTTAGGACTGGCGGCATTGACACTCGTAAGCAAAGGCCACAATGCCGGCGGCGAAGCAGCTCACCTTGGAGGGGCTGCCTTAGGATTCCTACTGATCTCCAAACCTAGCGTCCTGAATTTCGCAGACCGCTTTGGCCAACGCAACGGCCCATCATTAATCCAACGTGCCCAACAGCGTAAGCAGCAACACGCCCAGCAATCTCAAGAAAAACTCGATGCAGAAGTCGATCGCATTTTAGCCAAAGTCAAAAACCAAGGACTCCAATCCCTAACGGACAAAGAAAAATATGTCCTGCAAAAAGCGACCCATCAACAACGTCGCAATTAAAATCCGTTATTAACCGCAGCAAAAAATTTGAGCCTTTATTTAAAACCCATTCATCACGGTAGCCCATCATGCTCGACACGCGTCAATGTTTAAAATCCCTCTCCCGTTGGCTCACTAGCGCACAGCCCCATTGGGTTAAGCTACCTGACCACTCAGGACTGGGCTTCTATGGCACGGGGTACAACGACTGGGCAGTCCAAACCAATCAAAAATTCATCGCCGTCACAGCAACCCTAGCGACCCTAGATGATCGCAATGTCGAACAAAATCTATCCCAATGCCTCTCTGCACTACGCTATAGCCTTGCGACACACAAAACCGGCGAACTGACGCTAACCGATGGCACGCGATGGGGGCATACATGGATCAGCGCACTAGGACTTGAGCGAATGATGTCTGTCTTTCGCATCCTAGCTGACAAACTCACCGACGATGACAAAGCCGCCGCTAAACGTGTGCTCACCAGCGAAGCAAACTGGCTAACGAACCATCTAGAACGCGGCAATCACCAAGGCGTATGTGCCAGCAAATGGAATCATCAAGGCGCTAACGATCCTGAATCCAATATGTGGAACGGGGCGTTTATCTGGCGAGTCTCTCAGATGTACCCGGATCATCAAAACGTTGCCAACTGGGAAAAGCAGGCGAATCTGCTGATCTTCAATACGATTACCACCGAAGCCGACAAGGATCATGAGCTTTACGTCGGACCTCAATTTTTTGAGAATTACGCACTCGATCATCATGGCTATTTAAACGTCGGCTATATGGTCATCACGTTGTCCAATGCGGCAATGCTTCACTTTGACATCAAAGCCAACGGCTGGAAACGGCCGCAACATCTAGACCACAATCTGGAAAAACTCTGGCGAACTCTCAAAAAAATGATCTTCCCAGATGGCAGGCTCTGTCGCATCGGCGGGGATTCGCGTGTGCGTTATGCCTACTGTCAAGAATACCTAATGCACACGATGATGATGGCAGCCGATTTGTTTGGTGACACCCATGCGTTGTACCTCTGTGCAAGTCAGCTGCAAACACTCGTCAAAGAACAGTCCACCAACACAGATGGCAGCTACTACGGCGGTCGCCTAGCCTATCTCAAAAACACAAATCCATACTACTGCACCCGCCTTGAATCCGACCGTGCGTGCGCAGTTGCCGCAGCAATGATCTACAACCCACTCGTTCAATGGCCGGCCCCCGGTGATCTGGATTTTGAATCCGATATCGCAGGACTCTGGGTCGA
>JAESSU010000109.1 GCA_016763955.1 Phycisphaeraceae bacterium
GAGTCGAATTGTTTGGCATCGTCAGTTCGGTGAAAATATTTTGCGTGAGCATGGGAAGATTGACCCAGATAGTTTGCCTCGTCTGGATCCAATCTACTTTGCGTCACATAAAGCAAAAATTCATTTAGTCGTGCCAGAAGAAAAATATGTTGCAATTCAGGATTATTTGGACGAAAGTCCACTTGAAAAAGAATGTGCCTACAGGGTTCGGGTGACGCAACGTAACGGGCAGATGGCTTGGTCTAGTCCGATATGGGTGTCGCCTTCATGAAGTTGAATCAGAGTAAGAAAAAGGGTGTCATAATGAAAAACAATGGCTTGATAAAAATGAAAACTCTCTTTGTCATAATCACTTTGCTAGTGACGACAAATCTTTGGGCGGAAAGTGTAGATCTAAAATACTACCGGTCTAAAGAGTTATATAATCAAGGTGCAGCTCACTGTCAGAAATTACTTTTAAAAACGACAGATAAGCAAAAGCGCAAAGAGATACTTATTGAGTTGGCTGCTTGCTACCATTTCAATACACGTGACCAAACCTATCAAGAGGCTGTTGAGACCTACCAGCAGCTGATTAAAGAGTATCCCAGTGACCCGCTGTGCGCAAGGTTTTATTTTTACATTGGTCGTTGCTACGATGCGTTTAGTAGAAACCGACCGCAGGATATCGACAAAGCGCACAAAGCATATCGAGCCTGTTTTGAAAAATATCCCGAAAGTCAATGGGCGGATCAGGCATATTTATGGCTTGCAAATAGTTATATTTTCAAATCTTCTATCAAGAACGCCAAAATGTCTGCTGAAACTTTTGAAGGGTTTCTCAAACGTTACCCAAAATCGATGTTAGTGGGGATCGCCCATTCACAGCTTAGTGAACTCTATTGTGCTTGGTTAAAAGACTATGTGGCAACCGTGAAACATTCTGAAGCAGCACTAGCGTGGGGTATTGAAAATGTTAATTTAAGGCGGCTACATCTCTACCGTCTAGGCTACGTTTATCAGTATAAATTAAACAACATACCTAAATCCTTACAGTGGTATAAGCAGCTTATTACTGAGTCGCCAACGCAGTCGGACCCTAATTACTTTGTAGTGGTTAAGCGTGTTCGCGAGCTTGAGGCAGAATTAGAAGGGGCGAAATAATGAGTTCATTTTCAATTATTAAAAAATATCTGGGATTATCTTTGCTTGCAATTGGTTTTATTTATTGCATCTTTGTACATTTCGAGACCGTAAGAAAATTAAAGCCAGCAGGGCGTTCAGATATCCTAATTGCTCACTGGCAAGGTGAGCGAGGTTGCGAAGAGGCCTTGCAGGGAATTATTGACGAATACAACGAGCTTAACCCAGAGACCCATGTACGTCAGCAGGTTATTATTGGGATGGGGTCGTCGTATCTGCGTTGGTGCGTCACGCAGATTATCGGTGGCGATCCCCCAGATATTATGGAATATCACCAGGGCTTTCGTTCATACCTTTCAAATTACTTTATTGGATTAGAAAAGTATGTAAATGCCCCTAATCCATATAACAAAGAGAATGAATTAAAAGACACGCCTTGGAAGGACACTTTCTATGGCGGTATGTTTGCAAACTTCGAATCGGAGTTGATGGATTATTATAGTATTCCTAATACCCTTTATACGCAGCGATTTTACTACAATAAAGAGATATTCCGACGGGCCACGGGCTCTGACAAAGCCCCACAGACGATGGTAGAATTCAATGAGATTTGTAACAAAATCAAAAATATTGGTGTGATGCCTGTGGTGATCGAAAACGCTAAAGGAGTTACAGCTGTCTACTTGTTTAATGCACTTTTAAGTCAAATAGGCTGGACAATCGAAAACGAGATTGACTATAACCATGATGGTTTAAATCAAGCCGGTGAATTCATGCGTGCTTTTTTCCTTGATGACTATCAGTTGTCTAGCCCACAGTTTAATGCAGCATTGGACTTGCTGTTTGAATTTTCACGAAATTGGGGTGATGGGTTTAATGCAATCGACAATACCATTGCCCCCTTTTTGTTTATTCAACAAAAAGGGGCTTGTTACTTTGGGGGCTCTTGGCTTGGTCGTCAAATGCTCGATAGTTGTGATTTTGAGCTAGGAAGTTTCCCGCTTCCCTTAATTACAGAAAATGACCCTATTGCGGGTCAATATTATGATGGCCCTTGGGGTGAAAACACCAAAGGTGTGGGGATGTCATTGGCGATATCCAGAGGGCCGTCCGAGGATGCTGCCGCTGACTTCCTTCGTTTTTTGACGAGTAAAAAAAACAATACGTTATTTAACAAGGGTCCCGTCTGGGTCCCTGGCGTTAGAGGTTCTGAAGTTCATCCCGCTGTCGAAGGTTTTAAGCCTTTGATACGAGGAAAAATGGTTTCGTTAGGTATGAATTCTAGTTCATATAATACGGAGATTAAACGCATTCTTCAGAACTTTTTAGGGGAAACCTATAGTAAAAGTCAAACCATCGAAGAGATGGCTCGTGTATATAGCGAAAGCAGTGTGAAAGACAATTTGCGTGGTGCACGTTATGCATGGCGAAGACTTTTGAAAGTTGAGGAAGTGAGGCATCGCACTGAGGACGATTTGTTAAATGCAGATGGCGCTCAAGACCAAGCTCAACTGCGAGCACGGTTGGTCAATATTTACGAAACGCAGGTGTTCGGAGCAAACTCAGTCTTTGACATTATGGGTGTGGCTCAGCAGAAGGAGAATAAACGTGATTGATAGTCTGATATTTTCAATGAAGCGACGCAAGAAGTGTTATTTGCTCATTTTGCCGACCTTTATAGTCGTTCTTTTGTTTCGTTATTATCCTGCTTTCTCCGGCATGTATTACTCGTTTTTTGAGTGGGACGGTGCGTTGGTTAAAGAGTGGGTTGGTTTAAAAAACTATACTGAATCCCTCCAAGATGTAAAGCTTTTGCACTCCTTTATGGTGGTGGGGATTTTTATTCTTGCGAACCTTTTTAAATTGATACCCTCTGTTATTGTTGCGCTTTTAATCTTCCATTTAAAGAGTGAGCGATTTCAATATGTATACCGCGTTCTGTTTGTGGTTCCAATGATCATTCCTGGCATTGTTTATATGCTGTTGTGGAAATTTTTCTATGAACCAAACATTGGCTTACTCAATCAAATGCTCATGGGATTGGGCATTGTTGATGTTTCAAAGCCCTTGATGTGGTTGGCGGACCCTAAGCTTGTTATCCCCTGTATTATTTTTATGGGGTTCCCATGGGTGGGCGTGGTCTCTGTTCTGATTTTTCTTGCGGGATTACAGGGTATTCCAAAATCTGTCTATGAAGCTGCGGAGCTAGATGGTTGCGGCCCGATTAAACGCTGTCTCACCATTGAGGTTCCGTTGATTATGGCACAAATTCGTCTCTCGCTTGTATTGATGATCATCGGCACACTTAAGGGATTTGAGCAGATATTGATCATGTGCAATGAATATGGCGGGCCTGACGGGACGGCGAATGTTCCGGGTCTCTATATGTTCCGTATGGCATTTATGGAAGGTCGAGTGGGTTACGCTTGTACGCTGGGGATGTTGTTGTTTATTGTGATTCTTGCTTTGACGATACTCAGTGACAAGTTTGTCCGAGTTGATAAATAAATACTTTATTTTGGAACAGTTACAAAACGTTTGAGAATATCAAGTCATTTAGAATAATTAAGTATTTTCGAGATAAGGCAGCTGAAATGTAAAAAAAATTCAACAGGAATGTGCAAAACACAGCGGAATTTTATTCGTGCTATTTTTTGCATTTTTCCCAATGTATATCATGCTTCAAGCGTCACTCAAAGACAATGTGCAGTTTGCAAATAACCTCTGGCTGCCCTCAGCCCCATACCATTGGGAGAACTGGGCGGTTGGTTGGTTGGCCGTTAAAGACTTTATTGCAAATACAGTCATTGTCTGCGTTTTTGGTGTCGGATTGACTTTGGCGTTTGCGATTATCACGGCATATATTTTTGCACGTTACAAATTTTTCGGTTCTCAAATATTATTTTATATGCTTCTAGCGATGATGATGATTGTCGACATCGCGAGTCTAGTGCCTCTTTTTACACTGTTACGTGATTTAAATTTGCTTAATACATTGTCTGCACTAGTGATTATGTCGATCGCTGGTGGGCAGGTGATGTGCGTTTACGTTTTACGAAATTTCATTGAAGAGATTCCCAAAGATCTGTTTGATGCTGCTGAGATTGACGGGGCAGGGGATGTGGGCGTGGTCTGGAATGTTGTGATTCCTTTGTCTGGGAGCATCATTTCAACGTTGGCGATTTTACGATTTATCGGTTCTTGGAATGATTTCATTATGCCCATGATTATCATGCGTGATGAAAAACTATATACGATTGGTGTCGGGCTGATGTCACTTAACGCGGGCTATGACACACAGTGGGGGCCATTGATGGCTGCCTATTGTATCGCTTCTGTTCCATTGATTCTGATCTTCGTCTTCACGATGCGATTGTTCGTCAAGGGACTTTCATCTGGAGCAGTTAAGGGCTAGCATCGTTTAATTGACAAATCAGTCATACAACAACCGTTTGAGTTGATGTACAGGTCTGTGTCATGAACAGCAGCCAGGCCTGAATTTAATCATAAAACAAGCCCAGTCATAATATGGCTGGGCTTGTTTTATGATTAAATCGAGCCTTATTTGAGGGGCTAGAAAATAGGTCGCCGGCCGCAAGACGGCTATGTTTACGACACCGTCGGCAATCGCCTCGCCCGTGATCAAGCTGGCGACCGTGGTGAATTATTCATACGATACCAACGGCAATCTCTCATAATTGTGGATCAAAATTTAGGGAGCAAACTACCCCGGAAGTTGCCCCCCCGCGGATTCGCTGATTCTCCCGGAACTGCCGGCCCCCCGGAAGTTGTCGCCCGTGTATTTCTGGACTCCTGGAAGTTGCTCTGGAATCCCCGTTAAGTGCTCAACAAGCTCCCCGTGTTGGGCTTCGGAATTGAATCTACTTTTAGCCTTAGCTAGCATTGCGTCGCTTCACATCAATTCGGCTTGCTGTCGAGGAAATGATCGCTAATTTCGAATCAAGTTTGACGAGTACGGATGCGACATCAACTGTTGTGGAGTTCGTTGCGATGCGGATTTGGCCGGTGCCTTGGGAATCGGTTCTGTCGATGATGACATTTTTCACGCCCCCGACTTGCCGAAGTTTTTTGACCAAGTCATTGATTCGCTCAAAGGAGAACTGGTGGGTGACGATGACGATTTGTTGTCCCTCGCGTTGATCGACATCATCGAGCCAGTGTATTGCCACGCGCGTCATTGCTTCTCGCATTGCTTGTCTAACCGCAGCAGCAGTACCTTTGCGGGACGCTTTGGATGCGGAGTCGCTTCGGAATCGTCGTTCGACCACTTTGCTTGCTAGGACGCGAGCAGTGTCAGTTGCTATGACGTTGACAATTCCCACTGCGTCTGCTGCGTACATTTTGATGCCATGAATAATTTCGACTGGATGCTGTTCACCTTCAACGTGAAGGGTGACAAGATAGTCCGCGCCTGCCTGCTGTGCGATGATGGCAGCTTTTTGTAGATCTTGATCCCCATTGGCTGCGCGAGCTGCATCACGTTTTTGGTTGGTGTTTAGCCTAGCTGTATCGATCACGGTGATGGATTTTCCCTCGAGCATGTCCTGAACCATTGCCGTTAGGCGTTGTTCAAAGGGTTGGCCTGTCACGTCGGCCACGACCATCAGTCGTGGATGGCCTTTGCGTTTAAGCAATGCCTTAAATGCCATCAGGTCTGCATTGATGTTTCCACGTGTGACAATTGCCTCAACACGCACGGTATAAAGTCCGACATCATTGGCTTTTTCTTGTAAGACGTCATATTGCTGGATGTACCCAGCAGTCTTGGTATAGATGGCATCCTCGACCAACGCCAGGTCCAGCGTCAAACTAGCAGAAGCAAGCTCGACACCTCCGCCTGCTTCGACGCATCGCCTTAGGGCATCCTCGATGGCTGCTTCGCGAGCGTTGGGTAAGTTCGCTGGGGCCTGGCCTGTTGCGCGCACTTTGACTTGTTGTGTCTGTGCTGCAAAGGTTGATCCTGAAAAGATCAGCGCGCAGATACAAACCATTGTTAGACGTACCAACATATAATCACTCCCAATTTTCTTGGTGATTGTTATTAAATAATTCTTGTCTACTATTTTGTTCGTGCCGTTTATATTCCGATTGAGCAATGCGTTTGGAAAATAGGGTCACGTTGAGGTTTATTGTTGCGGGGATGGTTTTTGCCGCAGACCGTTTCTGAAGGTCCACCATGCCAAAGGGACTGTTAGTATTAAGCAGGCAATGCAGATCGCAACCAAGGCATGGTCTCGCAAGCGGTCGTGTTCCATCCGCTTAGTTAGAAGCTGCTCGTCGAGTTGAGCCCAATAGTCGACTTGGGCAGGGGGTTGGTCTGAGAGGCTCATAATCGTCAATCGCGTGGTATCCAATGTGCCTGAGTTTGCGTTGCTTCCCATCGGTGGATCCGCAAAACGCCATAGCCAAAGCAAACCAAAACACATGCCGCAGCAACCCATGCGCCCGTCACCCCTCGGCGTAGTGGACTGTTCATGATGCTCAAGGTAATTGCTACTGGGGCCGGTTCCAGATCCAGATCGCGCAATTGCTTGAGCAACTGTGCAGTTTGATCATCAGCACTGACTCGGTTGAGCACTCGGATTTGCTCATCATCAGAAAGTTCGCCAAGGCGGCCGGTGGCAAGCAATATGAGATGCTCATCATCGAGTGACGGATCGCTATCTACATGATCTTGATCCATGGCTTGGCGCAGTAGTGTGACCATTTGAGTTCGGGTGTGTCGTTTATTCATCATTTCCCTGCTTCCTTCGAGGAGGCTGATGATTCAGACGCTCGATGAACCAAATCTTGCAGTGGGATTGGCAAATTATCCACATTTTCCCAGTGATCCGTCCAAACCCCCGCCCATGCGGCGATTAACGCTGGTGACCAGGGCTCGTTGACTGCTTGAGCTAGGGATGTTTGTAGCGTGGCCATGGCTTTTTTTATCAAGCGGTTTGCTTTGAATGGGGAAACTCCTAAAAGCTCGCCTGCATCTCGCTGCTTCATGCCCCGGTCGTAGACCATACGGATCATAAACCGCTGTTGAGCAGACAAATCTTCCCATGCACTAGCTAGTGCTTTGATGATGTTTTGGGTCGTTTCGTTTTGCTGCACTTGGGCATCGGGCGTGGTGGAGAGGGCATCTTCGATTTGGTTCTCTGAATGCCCAGATTTTTCTGGATTGCTTGAATCATTGCCCACAAGTGATAGCAACAGAGATGGCTTGGATTTTCGTTGACGTCCGATGGCTAAGCGTTTGGCAATGAGGATTAGATAATGCAGGAGTTTAACTTTGCCGCGATAGCGAATAATGCGTGCAGGCTGTCGTCCATCGGGCAGTAGGTCGCCTTCGAAATTGTTTTTGGAGACGTTACCGGAGGGGCTTGCGGTGGAGCTTCCGGTGGAGCTTCCGGTGGAGCTTCTGAGGGAGGGCGAATGGTTGTCCATTAGTCTGAGGATGGTATCGCCCCAAAGATCGTCTAACTCATAATCTGCGGTGGGTTGTCGGCGTAAGATACGACGCGTTTGAGGGCCCAGTTCATTCTCAATAACCAGCCATGCTTGATCAAGGCGATGGCCCGCAGCACCTGCTAGGAACAGATCGACGGGATACTTGGGGATGTTGGTCCCCAGATGCGCTTGGTAAGCTTGTCGCGACCAAGCGATGGCAGGCCACTGTTGCGTGGCTTGATGGAAATAGTCATCAGGCGAAAACTCAGGCATGATGGCAAGCTTATCATCGACAAGGCTAGGCCGAAAGCCTGTAAGGGTGTTAAAGCATTGAATTTTGTTTCTGGCATCTTTTTTTGGGCCTCATCCACGACATTTTTAACCCAATAATAACGATGGTAATGATTGACAAACGCATCTGTAAATCGTACTGTAAATCGTACTGTCAAGGTAACCCACCTAAGATCATCCAAGTAATTCACTCCCGCCCCTATGCTATATAGGAGGCTTGGATCGCCCGCTGAATCTTGTTGCAATGATCTGACCAGACTTGGAGGTCTGATACATGCAAAGAGTTACACAATACAAATTAGGTCTATACAATCGCGCTAAACGATGGCTACTATTATTAGTCGTCTGTTTTGTCAGTGGCCTAGCGCAAAATGTTGATGCCAAAACGTTCACGGTCGAGTTTGTAAGTGATCCGTCAAATGCAAAAATAACGATCACCGACCACAACGGGAAAGCCGTTCGGCCATCAAAAAAAAAATCCTACTTTACAGTACAAACTGAAATTTACCTCGTCACGTAAGTTTTACAATATCCGTCTCCAAGCGAGTGAAAATTACGAGCCTCATGTTAATCAGCTCACACGCGAACAAGTTGAAAAACTACCGCTTAAAAGCAATAGTCGCTATACCCGCCGTTATCGAATTGAATTGCCTCGTCGCTATTGGGTCTCCATCGTTGCGTTGGATTCACAATCGCAGCAGCCGCTGGGCGATGCGTCAAGCGAAGTTGTGGACACCAATGGCAATCGTATCCCGGTCATTTCCCCCGGTGTTGCTGCGCTTCTTTTTGAAAAAAATAAAAGTACCTCATATACCATCACAACGACCCATAGTGATTACCAAAGTCAAAGTATTATCGTTAACAAAAAAGACCTTCAGGCCATCCGTATACACGATGACAAAAGGCAACTAAGCCTTAGCCTGACCCCGCGGCATCGCGTTAAATTCTCAGTCCTTGATGAAAAAACACAACAGGCCGTCGAGGGTGCTGAAATTTGTCTCAAAGGGCCCGACAGTTCGATACAGACACTTAATCCCGGCGAACTTGTAACGCTTCGCTTTAGCCAAGGGGGTACGTACCAAGCGACCGTCTCTTGCCCAAACTATGAACCTTTTACTCAAAAAATCACCAAAGAAAACGCTAAGAATCTCGGATCAGAAATCCCCTTAGCCATCAAAGCGTTGTATCGGGTTCGATTTAGCGTGATGGATGCTGAGTCAGGCAAAGTAATACCCAATGCAAATCTCGACATCCGTGATCCGCAAGGTGACAAGGTTTCGACTCAAGGAACGGCTCCCTTGTTTTTCCGTTTCCCAAAGGGAGAACCCCAGTTGGGTTTTCACGTGGCAGTGACTTGCCCTGGTTATGAATCGAGACAAGCCACAATCATGGAATCCGCCCTCGATTCGTTGGGGACAAAACCGGGGTATGCCACGGATGTTAATATTTCCTTATCGCCCCAATTGCCTCTTCGGTTTGTGGTCCAAGAAGCTGGGCTGGATCGTAAACTCAAGCAAACAACCATGACGATTACCGATTCTGCAGGCAAAATAGTCGTCGAACAAGTTCCTGCCAACCAACAGCAAACACTGACTTACCGAACGCCCAATGAAACGTACTCCGTTGTCATGGCTTACAAAGGTTTTCACACGCTAACGATCCCTTTGCAACGGCGAGATGTTCCTTTGCCAGTAAACGGCATCAGTGAAATCCTCGTTGAACTGAAGCCCGATGAGTATGTCGAACGTGCAGATGTGATGATCGTTCACGACCGAAAACGAGGCACGGTAGGACGCATCCGACATGCACGGCGATATCTGCGAGGCGGTGCGAATCTCAGGGCAGTTCATGTTTTTCAAGATAATCCATGGGTCCGCGGCTTGGCGGTGACGGTGGGGGGCATTGGCGAAAAAATAACCCGACTGGCATTTGCACAGGCCTTTGTCACCGAAGACTTGACTCAGAAAAAAAAGGGAGAGCTTGTCTCCATCGACAGTTGTGTGATCAATGAAATTAGCCTTGGCAAAAGTAATGGCGGAGTCGCGCAATTAACCCCCGAAGACGGCAGCATTGACATCGACCCATTCTATTCGCCAGATGGTGAGTTTCTACTTTATGCCACCAATCGGCAGGATCCCGTTAAGCCCATTTTGGTACGCAAAGGCAGACGCCAACGGATCGGGTTTGCCATGATCCATCAGGAAAGTAAATGGGCGGTTCTATATCCTTCTATTGATACCAAGGGAACGTTTGTTTTTCAGTTTACCCCCACAGAATCATCGACCGTGGGACAACGGCCAACCATCGGCAAGCTAGATAAGTTCCCCGCTAGAATCACTGTAGGCCGACAACCTCAGGTCAACCGTACGGGTGATAAAATTGTCTATATCGGTGATGATGGCAACGTATGGATGATCGACAAGGACGGCCGTGCGAATCAAATCACTGAAGACGCCCAAGCCATTGCCCAAGATCTAGACAAGCAAGTTCCCCCCGAAGAACGCGACTTGTTTGCGCCTTATGCCAATCCAACGTGGATTCCCGATAAGGATTATATTGTCGTCATGGGAATGGCTGCTAAAGGACGAGACCAGTACCGACAGGAAGATATTTATATCTTGTCTCTGTCAGGTGAACAGAAATGGAAAACCGAAAACCTCTCCTCAGATCGATTCCCTGTGTGCACCGACAAGATGATCTACTTCTTGTCCAACCGCAATGATGAGTGGAGCATTTATGCGGTGGATATTCCCAATGAAATTTTAAGACAAGAGTAAGAATCTAATCGCTCGTGAGAGCTAAAGCATTACATATGTGTTAGCTAGTCATTGCATTTTGCGATGCATCACCGACACGTTGTGTCGCAGTTAGCTTTCGACATGATTATTGATCGTGCTACCTAGGCCTGGTTCTTACCGCTGGTATCGTAGGATTGTTCCTCTTTGTGTTCCTGCAAAAACACGATGCCGGGCATCATCTACGAATAAGGCTGTTGTGTTATTAGGGAAGTGAATTCTCGGTGATTTTGTGTGATCGGAATTAGGATAACACAGCTCAACTTTACCCCGGCCAAAGAGGACGAATACGCCTCCTTCGTTGCCGGTTAAATGCAATCGATTCACGGTAAACCCACGTCGTCCGTAGTTCTTGCGATTGCGGGTGTCCGGCTCAAAATCCCAGCGGTAGAGAGACTCGCCGAAAGATGCGACGATCGTTTTTGACTGAGTGTCGAATGCCATGTCCATGGCCCGTCGTGTGGGGCCAGTTAGGTGAATCGCTTGCTGTTCTTGGTTTTGTAAATTCCATAACATCACATTCCCATGCGTAAATCCTACTGCGACCCATGAAGCGTCTTTGCTTAGAGCACTTGTAGAAATGGCATTTTGTGTGTCCATCTTGGTAAGCATAATTCGAGTCTCTTGCTGCTTGAATGTGCGGCCATCCCAGGATGTGACTTTAAGTTGCTCGCCATCCTGTCCAACGGTAACTAGGGAAGTGTTCTTTGCCTTTAAGATAAAACGACATACCAGCAGCGCTTTGTTGTGGGACTGCCATAGGTTTAGGGATAATTGCGGCGTGTCATTTAAAAGATCAAAAACAGCCATGCTGCCATCTTTGTTAGCAGCTAATAGTCGATCATTGTTTGGACTAAAAATCAGTTGATCGATCTGCCACGGGCACGATAGCTGTATCAGATGTCGGTCATTTAATGTAGACCAGAGGATGACTTTTCCTAGGTTGTCGCCGCTAGCGAGTAGTGCGCCGTTGGGTGATGCCGCTATGGTTGTGATGGCGTTTGAGTGGCTGCCCAATCGCACTTTGGGGTGACTTGTTGGTGCCTCCGTTATCGAATGTTCGCCGAACTGGATTAATGCGCGAAGTGCAAATCGGTTTCGTTGCTGAGCTTCTTCTGCCAGTCCGTCATGGCAAACACGGGTGAGCCATAAAGGCAGGCGACCGGTTGTCTTCAACACTTTTTTCATTCGCATCAATACAACATTGTGGAGTACGTCTTGCGTCTGTTCGCCTAGCGATGACAACTCTTGCATCATTTTTTTTAGCGGTCGCTGCTTAGCTTTATATTGTGCGGCTTGTTTTCGGGCCGTCTTTAAGCGGACTAAATCCTCGCTGGTTTCAAAACGAGTTAGTTCGATCTGACCGGAAAATTCTCCCGTGATTTTAGGGGTTTGCGTCTTGCCGCTTTGGAGACTCCATTGCTTGGTATGTGATGCCGCAAAGGCCCATAGCTCCATGGCGGTCACCGTTCCATCACAATTACCTTGGACGGTTTGGTCGGCCCCTCCGGCAAGACCTTGGATGACATAGTTCGTGAATACGCCGTGGCCGGCATCTTGGTTTTCATAGGAAAGTTGGTCCACATCACAACTAGAGATTGTGGCAAAGGCTGCCCCGGCAAGTTGGCCAAGTAAAGTGCCAGCGGTACTCGCTGAGGCGTCACCAGCTTTGGCTCCGGAATGGCAGGCATCAAGGATCAGCAGGCGATGCTTTGCTGTGCAGGTATTGATCGTTTGGCGAACCCATGACAAAGGAATCAATGAGCCGCGGTCAATGGGATTGCCATCGACAGGAACGAGATAACCTTGGCCCGATTTCTCAGCACCGTGGCCTGAGAAAAAGATGACTAACACATCGTTGGGGCCCACCATCTGGGCGATTTGATTAATGCGGTTTCGTAGATTGCCTCGGGTGGGATAAAGCGTTTTGTCGTCTGCATCATCGGTCATGATAACCATCTGGGCACGATTAAATCCTGCTTGCTCTAAGGCTTGGGCCAAGGCCTGGGCATCTTGGCGGGCAAAACGCAAAGAGGGCATGCTGGTGTAGTCGTTGATGCCGATAATCAGTGCCCAGCGTTGTCCGCCTTCACGGGTGATCGCAATCGGTGCCGCAGGCGCAACGGTAATGGCTTTACCCAAATCGTCAGCAAACAAACTGGTCGTTAAGGCCAGCAACAAAATCAATACAAATGTGTGGCGCATGGATTATCCCATGGAACAAAGTCCCAAGGTGGTTACTATACCCATCGGGTATCATTTTGACCGCGCTGTAAACGCATTGGAGGCCTAAAACAAATCGTCGCGTACAAAAGCAACA
>JAESSU010000110.1 GCA_016763955.1 Phycisphaeraceae bacterium
AAAACCAGTAACTACGACACCGATGTGTTTACGCCCTTATTTGATGCCATCCAAAAAATCACCGGCTCCAAAGCCTATGACGGCGGTGAAGATACACTAGAAAACCCAGCAGACATTGCCTACCGCGTGGTTGCAGATCACATCCGCACACTCACCTTTGCACTAAGCGATGGCGCTCACTGTGGCAATGAAGGTCGCAACTACGTCCTGCGATCCATCCTCCGACGTGCTGTCCGCTATGGCAAACAAACTCTGGGCATGGAAGAACCCTTCTTCTACAAGCTCGTCCCCACCGTGGTCGAAAACTTCGGCGAAAGCTTCCCCGAACTTGCCAAAAATCCCCAAGCTGTCATTGATGAACTTAAAGAAGAAGAAATCGCCTTCCGCCGGACACTGGATCGCGGCATTGAACTTTTCAACCGTGTCGCATCGGCCAGTGAAAATAAAACCCTCACCGGCCAAGACGCATTTGAACTCTATGCCACCTTCGGCTTCCCGCTAGACCTCACGCAGCTTATGGCTGATGAACGCGGCCTGACCGTCGATGTCCAGGGCTTTAACACTTGCTGGAAACAACATCAGGAAATCTCCAAAGCAGGCGAAGGCAAGACCGATGTCACTGCCCTGCTCGTGGAATTAGTCCAAAAAAACAAATTCGCTAACACAAAGTTCGTCGGCTATGACAACTTTGAATTCGTGGGCAAGACCCACGTCCAACGATTCGAGCTTGACGATATCACTGCCATCGTCACCAGCGCGACTCCCTTCTACGCAGAGTCCGGCGGACAAGTGGGAGACATCGGAACCATCACCGATGGCCAAGCAACCTTCACCGTCACCAACACCCAAAAAATCGGCGACGTGTTCTTCCATCTTGGAACCGGCGATCTGCAAACAGGTGAACAAAACATCACCCTCACCGTCGATAAAGCACGGCGTAAAAACATCATGTCCAATCATACTTGCACCCACATGCTCAACCGTGCTTTACGAATGCATGTCAACGATCAAGCAGATCAGCGTGGCTCACTGGTGGATGATGAAAAACTTCGCTTTGACTTTTCACATAATAGCGCA
The DNA here is from genome assembly GCA_016763955.1 of Phycisphaeraceae bacterium. Classification (GTDB taxonomy): domain Bacteria; phylum Planctomycetota; class Phycisphaerae; order Phycisphaerales; family Phycisphaeraceae; genus UBA7800. The sequence continues at coordinate 1,078 of JAESSU010000110.1, forward strand.
GTCACCCTCGAACAAATCGAACAAATCGAAGAGACCGTCAACACAGACATCGCATCAGACCTGACCGTGAACTATGAATTTGTTCCCTTAGAACAAGGCCAAGCGATCAACGGCTTGCGTGCTGTCTTTGGAGAAAAATATCCGTCCACCGTCCGCGTGGTAAGCATCGGCCCAAAAGTTAGTGACATGATTGCAGACCCAGACAACGAGCAATGGCCTAACTACTCCATCGAGTTCTGCGGTGGCATACATATGGCTAAGACCGGCGACGCTGAAGGCTTTATCGTCATCAGCGAAGAAGCTGTCGCCAAGGGCATCCGACGCATCATTGGCATGACTGGATCACTAGCTCATCAAGCCACCGCACAAGCAGACCTACTGCTAGCTCGCACCCAAGCTCTAAAAAATCAACCTGTCCAAGGGCTCCCCGCAGCGATTGCCAAGATCACCAGCACACTCAATCAAAAGCAGCTTCCCCTGCTCATTAAGTCCAAGGTTCGCAACACGCTCACAGAACTTCAGCAGAAGATTAAAGATCACGAAAAACAGGCTAGCAAACAAGCAGCGGGCGACATCGTCGAAACCGCCCGCCAACTCGCGGACACCGCAACGGGCGACATTGTAATCTGCAAAGTTCCCGGGGCAGATGGCAAGACTCTGCGAACGGCGATGGACGTATTTAAAAACAAACTGCCTGAGGCTGCAATCCTGCTCGCAGCAGAAAACGGAGGCAAAGTTGCCTTCGTCGCATCCGTGCCCAAGTCCATCATCAACAAGGGACTCAAAGCAGGCGACTGGGTCAAAGAAGCAGCAACGCTGACCGGCGGCGGTGGCGGCGGTCGCCCGGACATGGCTCAGGCAGGTGGCAAAGACCCAAGCAAACTCGATGACGCATTGGCAGCATGCAAAGCACTCGCTGAATCAAAACTCAATTAAAACAAAACATTAGGATCTCTATTTATGGCAACCATCAACGAAAACTATCTCAAGCTCAAAGCAGGCTATCTGTTCCCCGAAATTAGCAGACGTGTCAGTGAATTCCAGACGGCAAACCCAGATGCCCCCATCATCAAGCTGGGCATCGGAGATGTGACAGAGCCCCTGCCTCAAGCCATCGTCAAAGCAATGCACCAAGCCATTGATGATCAAGCAACACGCGAAACGTTCCATGGCTATGGCCCAGAACAAGGTCACGCATTCTTACGGGACGCAATTGCTGAAAATGACTACAAGTCCCGTAACTGTGATGTGGCCAGCGACGAAATTTTTATCTCCGATGGTGCCAAGTGTGATACAGGTAATATTCTGGACATCCTAGCTTCTGGGGGAGTTAACAAAATTGCGGTCACGGACCCAGTCTATCCCGTCTACGTGGACACCAACGTCATGATCGGCAACACCGGCATCGCCAACGACCGCGGTGAGTTTGAAGGCTTAGTCTACATGCCTATGACGGCTGAAAATAACTTCACCCCAAACTTGCCCGATCAGAAGGTTGATGTCATTTATCTTTGCTCGCCAAACAATCCCACCGGTGCGGTGATGACCAAACAAGCCCTAACGCAATGGGTCAACTATGCAAAAGAAAATGGCTCGATCATTCTCTTTGATGCTGCGTATGAAGCGTTCATCCAAGATAAAAACATCCCCCACTCGATCTATGAAATTCCCGGCGCACGGGACGTGGCAATTGAGTCCCGAAGCTTCTCCAAAAATGCAGGCTTCACCGGCATGCGTTGTGGGTTCCTCGTCGTCCCCAAATCACTAACCGCCAAAGCAGCTGACGGCAGCGATGTGAGCTTGCACCAACTTTGGAACCGTCGCCATTGCACCAAGTTCAACGGCGCATCCTATGTGATCCAAAAAGGCGCAGCCGCAGCCTACTCCGATGAAGGTAAAACTCAGATCAAAGAACTCATCGGATTCTACATGGAAAATGCTCTGATCATTCGCAACACCCTCGCAAGCTTGGGCATTGAAACCTACGGCGGAGAAAACGCCCCCTATGTCTGGCTCAAAACGCCTTCGCAAATACCCA
>JAESSU010000111.1 GCA_016763955.1 Phycisphaeraceae bacterium
TCGAAGCACCATCGTCGCGTGTTTCAGGTGCATCACGATAACGGACTTTCATTAGGAACGGACGACAGCCGTCAAAGAAGCATTGCCCCATGTCAATGGGATCGTCCGTGTCATCGGACATCAGCGTCCATGTCAGCTCGGAAGCTGGATTCCGGTTGTATTTTAAACCTTCATCTTCTGGCTCACGTGAAAAGTCCAGACGCAGACGCATGCACACAGGCACGTCCATTTTCCAAAACTCTTCACCATTGGTTGTGTCCATGAGCACCACCGTTGCAGGCAAGTGCGGCGTGCTACGGAAGGTGTGGCGGTCAATGCTCACGTCTTCCCAGCATCCTGTGAGGAGCATCAGTGCAACCATTGTTATGATAAAATTAAACTTGGACATCATTGTGAATCCTTTCCCAAAAGGCAGTGCATATTTACGAAGGCCCGTTACTTAAGTACATCGGTCATTAAGGGGCGAAAGTCCGGTATGAAAAAAAAACAACCCGAACATGAATTGTTATCGGTCAACAGGCGCGATTTTTTCCGAAAAGTTTTTCTAAAGGGATCGATCATGCCCAAGCGGCAGGCAAATCCATGGTCCAACGGACCACTGAGCTCCTTGAACCTGCGCAAGAATCGACACCTGACCGCGCAAATGTTGCCGAATCCAAGCCAAAAGTGCCCAAAAAGCGTCCGGATAACTGGCTTCGACCCCCGGGCGCGTTGCCGGAAAATATTTTTTTAAAAACTTGTGAAACCTGTCAGGAATGCGTCAAAGTTTGCCCGGCAAAGTGTATTTCCATCGATTTGAGTTCCGATAACCCAATTGCCAATGGCAAGCCCTATATCGAGCCTCGCCGTCTGCCCTGTGTAATGTGTGATGACCTAGCGTGTATGCAAGCATGTCCTAGCGGCGCGTTGGAGCTCGTGGACTTGGTGACTGACATCCGAATGGGACTTGCCGTCGTCGATCACACAATCTGTTTCCGCTCCCCCCCCCGGAAGCTCAAGACAAGTCTCTTGATACATCAACGGTTGTTGGGGATGATTCGTCTGTGAGTATTCCTGAGGTGGATGAAATGAGTTCATGCCAGCGAGACTGTCAGGCTTGTGTCAGTCAATGTCCGGTGGGCGAGGATGCGCTAAGTATCAATGATGCAGGAATGATCGAGGTTCACGAAAAAGGTTGTACCGGCTGTGGCGTATGTCAATGGGTTTGTCCCACCACACCTGCTGCGATTGTGATCAAACCTTTAGTTCCAAAATTCTCAGATTAAAAATTCCGGGGGCACAAGCCCAATGCTAAGGCTCCGCGAAGCATGGGATTCCCCCCTCGGAACCTCTCGAAATTTCCCTCACCGTCCAACCCGACCTCCAGCAACCTGCTTGCAATTTATCGCTGTTGTAATCCAACTATAACCAGACAACCTTTTCATAGGGTCTCCGCCGTTTACCTATTGACTGCGGCACCCACTGCCTCCATAATTGCCAATGTCGGATTAGCAAATATTTAAAACGAAAAGTCAAAAATGGATCAGTGTTTGACTAGGAAACTCTACAAGGTTGCTGATCCCTTTTGTCGGTTCCGGCTTGTGGCTTAAGTTGGGGGCGTTAGGGGTTGATCCCGTTTTGTGATATTAGGTATATCTTCTTGCCCTGCTCGCTTATTCGATTTCAGAAAACATAATCCGAGGGTCATTCATGAACCAACCACATCCGCCAATAAACAATAAAGTTATTAAACATCATTGTCTCCATTGTAGCGGTGGACTTGAATTTGACAGTGGTTTAGCAGGAAAGCAAGCTCACTGCCCAGCATGCGGCCAAATCACTAATGTGCCTCAACAATCAATACCTCGCATTTTCAAAGTTTTGATTTTGGTATCCATTTGCGCTATGACTATTTTGTTTTTGTTTTTGACACTAGGTGACAAATCAGACAGATGGGAATTATACAATAGCAGTGAATTTAAAGGCCTATGTAATAAAACAATTTTACTCATCAAAAAAGGCAAAAACCAAGAGGGATTAGTTAAATACGATGAATTATTAAATCTACTTAAAGATCGGCAACTAAAAGATCTTGAGCTACGCGCTTATATGGATGAAACCTTAAAAGCTGTTGAATCTGCTAAAAAGCAATTGGATGAAAAAGCAAGGCAAGAAAAATTTGTCAGAGAAACGCCAATCAGAATCAAAAATTTTAACAAATTATCTTCGTTAGAATTGCGGGCCAGTCGTTTAATTGAGACAGGAAAACTCCTAGAAGGGATTGGTTCCTATCGGGCTGCCATTGTCATTCTTAATTCTATAAATACAGATACCATACGACTTCAACGGATATCAAAAAGAATTTTATCCGCCCACAAAGTGGCAGAATTCCAGCTAGCTAAGAGTGAACAAATCCAAAAAAGAAAGCATCTCCTTGAGGAAAAACAACAAGAAATATTGCGCCGCAAACAGGAAGAGCAGAAACGACTGCGGCTTCTTCGAATCAAGCAATTTCAAGAAGCTCCTATTCTTCATTTTACCTTGTTTAAGGATTTCTTCGTAACCATTTATAACAAAACTTTAGAAAATCATAATTTTAGTTCTTACGAGGTGAGCTATGATTTAATCAAAAGTAACAGTCTATTGCACCCTCTTAGAGGAATAATAACTTTTAAAACAACCCACAGAGAAAGCCAAAAAGTAGGGTGGTGGGAGGATTACAGTTTGGAATTTGTCCCAACTGAGAATGGAGAATGGCGATTGGAAAAATACCTTTGCGGCGATCGTATGTTTGGCCAGGACGGTAGATGGAATACTACTTCTGGTGATAAAGCCAATATTTTGTTTGCAATAATACACGCTAACGCCAAGCTTTTTAATGACGGTCGATAAGGGATGGATTTAATTACGAAGCGTAACACATTGCAAGCTGTCCTCGGAATAAGCTCGCGGCTATTGTTTTTGTATTTCAATAGCCGCAGGCATACTTGCCTGCGGGTCGTTGTTAGATCACCGCCATCACACCTCCCTGTAGTGATCCGTAACTTCCGGGGGTATACTGTTCGGTCTAATGACAGCCGACAGTTTTCCAACTTCACTTCCTGATCTTTCTGCATGTGTTCATGCTGATGCGCTGAAGCTGCGCCGGCTGTGGAAGAATATTGGTAAACGCAGTGCAGAGAATCAGCCAGTGGATCGGTTGCAAGATCGGTTTACCACGCTCTACGTTCAATCGGCACAGCATTTAAGTAAACGTCAAATTGCATTGCCTAAATTGGTGATCGATGAACAGCTGCCTATTAACCAAAAGCGAGCAGAGATTGCGCAGCTGATTCGGGACAATCAGGTGGTGATCATTTGTGGCGAGACGGGTAGTGGTAAGTCCACGCAATTGCCTCAAATCTGTTTGGAGATTGGGCGTGGGATGCAGGGGTATATTGGGCATACTCAACCCCGCCGTTTGGCAGCACGCTCTATTGCATCACGCATCGCATCGGAGACCCAGACGACGCTTGGGCAGACGGTGGGTTACAAAATCCGCTTTGGTGATGTGACCACACAAAACACGCTCATCAAAGTCATGACCGATGGCATACTCCTTGCGGAAACACAGCAAGACCCAATGCTTGAAAAATATGACACGATCATCATTGATGAAGCCCATGAACGATCACTAAATGTCGATTTTTTGCTTGGCTACATTAAACAATTATTACCTCGGCGGCCGGACTTAAAATTTATCGTGACCTCTGCGACGATTGATCCCAAGCGGTTTAGTGAGCATTTTAGTGATGCGCCGGTGATTGAAGTTTCAGGGCGAATGTACCCGGTGGATTTACTTTACCGGCCCGTACAAGAGGAACAGTCACTGACAGATTCGGTGCGTGAATCGCTTAA
>JAESSU010000112.1 GCA_016763955.1 Phycisphaeraceae bacterium
AGGCAGCTGCTGCTGAAGGTTATGTCCCAGGCGGCGGTGTTGCATTGATCCGTGCAGGTCAAGCACTTGCTGATTCACGCAAAAAAGCCAAGGGCGATGAAAAGCTCGGCTTTGACATTGCCATCGCAGCTCTAGATGCTCCCCTACGTCAGATCGTTCAAAACGCTGGCGAAGACGGCTACCTAGTGGTCGAAGAAGTCAAAAATGCCACAGGCAATAAAGGCTACAACGCTGCCACCAGCAAGTACGTCGATATGGTCAGAGCAGGCATCATTGATCCTGCTCGTGTCGCTAAGACGGCACTAACCAGTGCTGCTTCCGTCTCCGGTCTAATGCTCACGACAAATGTCCTGATCACTGACGCTAAAGACGATGAAGTGACCCTTGATGGCGCAATCAGCTAAGACTGGTTATTGGCTATCCCTGATAAACAACACCAGACCCGGGGCAACGCATTGCCTTGGGTCTGGTTTTTCAGGAACAGATATCGTGGACTAAATTTCGCATTAAAATTTCATTTGGGACAAACACCTGTCCGCAGTTGAACCTTGAAAAATGCGAAACACTTTGTTTTCGAATCTTATCTCTAAATTCCTTAATCACGAATCACGACAGCTATGGCTTCAACACGCGACTATTACGAAATCCTAGGCATCTCCAAATCAGCCACTGCTGACGAGATCAAGCGTTCCTATCGCAAACTTGCGATGAAGTTTCACCCGGATCGCAATCCCGACAACCAAGAAGCTGAAGGGAAATTCAAAGAAGCAGCAGAAGCTTACGAAGTACTCGCTGATGACCAAAAACGCGCTCGCTATGACCAGTACGGCCATGCGGGGCTTCGAGGCTCAGCAGGCCATGACTTCTCCAATATGGATGCTGGCGACATCTTCAGCATGTTCGGCGATATCTTTGGAGACATGTTCGGTGGGGCTGGCGGCGGACGGGGTAGAGGCGGTGGCGGCGGCGGACGGCGTGTCCAACGCGGCTATGACCTGCAAACCGAAACTGAAATCACCCTTGAACAAGTACTCAAAGGCACGGAACGAGAAATCGATTTTGTCCGTCAAGATATCTGCACACATTGCAACGGCAACGGCGGCAAACCAGGATCCGACCCGGTTACATGTGTCACCTGCGGCGGAGCTGGACAGGTTCAACAAGCGGGCTTAGGCGGCATGTTCCGTATGGTCGTCACCTGCCCAGCATGTAATGGAGCAGGCAAAAAATTCGTTGACCACTGCCCTAAATGTAAAGGGAGTGGCAAAGAACCCAAAAAACGTGTGATCAACGTCAAAATTCCCGCAGGCATACATGATGGCCAAGCCATTCGTGTCAGCGCAGAAGGTGAACCCGGCGAAAACGGTGGCCCTCGCGGTGATCTGCATGTGGTGATTCGACTTGCTGAACATAACCTATATACCCGTGAAGATGATCACCTAGTCCTACACATGCCCGTGAGCTTCACGCAAGCAGCATTGGGCGCGGTCGTCAAGGTTCCTACACTCGACGGTGAATCCCACGAGTTGCATATCAAAGCTGGGACACAGCACGGTGAAATTTTCCGTGTCAACGGCAGGGGCTTACCCAATCTAAGAAACAGCCGACGCGGCGACCTTGGCATTGTTCTTAAAATTGAAATTCCCACCAAACTCACCTCTTCACAACGAGAGTTGCTGACACAATACGCCGAAACTGAACACTTTGACGTGATGCCAGAAAACAAAAGCTTCTGGGGAAAAATCAAAGACTATTTTGAAATAATTGGTAATTAATCATGAACGACAAACCCACCCCCCCGGAAGTTACTCCCAATGACACCCCCGACATCACGTCGCAGGTCACAGAGGATGCGGAGCTGAAACTCACCGAAGTCGCATCTGATGATGTGACCATTGATGATCAGCCCTTAACCGAAGTTCAGCAACTCGAGCTTGAATTGCAACAGGCCAAAGATGCGTTAGCTGGCGCACAAAGCCGAGAGCTACGTGCCAATGCGGATTACCAGAACATGGCTCGTCGATCGATCCAAAGTGTCAATTCCGCACGAGAACAACAAACCATGTCCATGGCACGTGACTTACTCACCGTCATGGATCAGTTCGACCAAGCGTTGGAAATGGACCCTGAAAAAACAGACACCGCAGCCTTGCTTAAAGGTGTCGAGATTGTGCGTGACACGCTACTGCGAACCTTTGAAAGTTTTGGCATCAAACGTGTCGATGTCAAAGTCGGTGAAGAGTTCGACCCGATGGTTCATGAAGCAATGATGAAGCAAGCTGCCGAAGGTATTGAAGCCAACCATGTCACCATGCAGCTTCAACCGGGATATATGCTCAAGGATAAAACGCTGCGTCCGGCTAAAGTCGCAGTTGCCCAGTAACAGCCAGTGATACCATTTACGATTAAAACTTGTACGTGACTCACTGCGCCACAGAGTCTTAGGAATCGTACGACGCGTACAAAATATACGCGATGCGTATTAGGAGTTACCTCATGCCAACCTATGAATACCGATGTGATAACTGCGGCCATGAGATGGAAGAATTTCAATCCATCACAGCCAAATCCTTAAAAAAATGCCCTGAATGTAAAAAGAGCAAACTCAAACGACTCATAGGCATCGGTGCAGCGGTCATCTTCAAGGGGTCGGGTTTTTATGAAACCGACTACCGTTCTAGCAGCTACCAGAAGGCAGCCAAAGCAGACACACAGGAACCAAGCACGTCAGACAAAACAGATAAATCTGAAAAATCAGACAAAGCCGAAGCTTCAGCAAGCAGCCCGTCAGAATCCAAAAATTCCCAAAGCAGCAAGCCCCAATCAGATTCAACTAAGAAATCTGACTCCAAGCCCAAAGCTAAAAAAAAATGATGCTTAACTGATTTTCGTCGGTGTGAATTGTCTGTTTTTTTGCGTTAACGCCAAATAGAGACTTTGGGTTTTGCAGGTGGCGTTGGGATGTCAATTAGATAAAACGCCTCTACGATTTTATCCCAACGATCGTTTTTTTCTTCAGCCGTTAGATTGCCGCTGATAAGTATTTTTTTTACCTCGATTAATTGGTTATATAAGCTCTGCATTTCCAGTGCGCGCTTAACCATGTTTTGCCGAAAGGCTTGGCTTTGAGATACTGCTTTGGAAAGCATCAAAGCATAATCAAGCTTCTCTTTCATTGGCCCAGAAATCGGTTCAATGAAATAGCTTTGGCGAATCACAGATAAAAGTTCTGTCCCTGAATATACTTGCAATACGTTAAACTGTATGCCTTCGTCTTCTGTTGTAAACGGAATCGAAAAAGATCGGTTTTGCCCGACAGGAACCAAGCCTGTGGTTTTCGTAGAGCGATGTTCCTCACCTGTGGAACGGGTCACGAATGTCAGTGGCAACTCAACATCCCGTGAGTTGTAAATCGCAACGGAAGCTTCCTGTGTCCCAAAATTTGTTTCTGGCAAAAAGACATGCGTGGTCGCCACA
>JAESSU010000113.1 GCA_016763955.1 Phycisphaeraceae bacterium
AAAGCTACGTCATCATGGGGGTTCATGATCTCAAATTCTGCGCCGGTAGAACGCAAATAATCCATCTGTCGCGCACCAATAAGAACGGTGTAACGCACAAAATGATCTCGATATTCCCGGTCTTCAATGGTGGTGCGTGTTTCGAGATAACTAATCGTTTTGCCATAGGAGATGGGCAAATCCAAGATCAGTTTACGGGATTTACCTTGGACTGCTGTGCGTACGCGCTCAACGAGCTTGTCCAAACCGACACCTGATTTAGCACTGATGGCTAATGCCTCTGGATATTCTTTTTCAAAGACCAGTAAGTCCGCATTATGCTCTAAAAGGTCCGTCTTATTTAAAAGCAATAAACGCTGAGGTTCCTTCGCACCAATATCATCAAGGACGGTCATCACCGTGTCTAATTGCTGCTTTGCTCTGGGGTCTGAAACATCAAGCACAATTAACAATAAGTCTGCATTGACTGCTTCTTCAAGGGTTGATTTGAAACTTGCGACAAGGTGGTGAGGTAGATCACGTACAAATCCCACTGTGTCTGAAAGCAAGGATTCATCACCACTGCCTAACTCCCACTTACGGGTGAGTGTCGAAAGCGTTGCAAAAAGTTTGTCATCTGCATACGTTCCTGCATCAGTGAGCGTGTTAAACAGCGTGCTTTTACCTGCATTGGTATAGCCCACGAGTCCAACGGTGTAATGTTCTTCATTTCTGGCTGCAACTTCACGGGTTTTGCGACTTTGCACGCGAGCAATTTCTTTTCGCAGTTCACTTTTGCGATGTTGAACAATACGCCGGTCAACTTCTAACTGTTGTTCACCGGGGCCGCGTGTGCCAATGCCTGCAGGGGATCCGCCACCGATACGTTCAAGGTGAGACCACATCGCACGCAACCGTGGGTAGGTGTACTCTAATTGTGCAAGTTCAACCTGCAAGCGAGACTCAAAAGTTTGCGCTCTTCCTGCAAAAATATCGAGGATCAATTCGCTTCGGTCTAAAACTTTTACCTCGACAACCTCTTCGATATTGCCAATTTGAGAGGGTGACAGGTCATTTTCAAACAGGACCACAGTGGCATTGTGCGCTTTGACCAAGTCTGCGAGTTCTTGAACTTTGCCTTTGCCAATAAACGTTGCAGCAACAGGTTTGCGTCGGTTTTGTAATAGTTCATCACAAACAATCGCACCTGCGGTATCCGCTAAAGCGCGAAGTTCGCCTAGTGGGTCATGCGGGTCATATTCGCTTTTAGGAAGCAATACGCCCACAAGGATCGCAGGTTCCGCGGTGACATTAAGTTGTGTTCTTAGACCATCTTCCATAGAACCGCATATTTTAGTCTTAGTCAAGGCAAAGAGGAAATGTGCAACTTGTAAACTGACAGCATGGCCTTACGCAAACCCGTCTTTACTGCTGTTTATTTTCCTGCTTTAACTGTTTTTTACGCTCTTTTTCCCAACGAAGATGCAGTGCATTGATCGCATCACTGAGTATTCTCTGATAGTCCGCTAGGCATAATGTCGGATGCGGGCGTACGATAACGATCATGTCATAACCCGTAGGCAGATCATTTTGGGTTAGTCTAAAGGCTTCACGAAGCAGTCGTTTGATGCGATGTCGTTTAACAGCATTCCCCACTTTTCGTGAGATGCTTAGGCCCATGCGATTAAAAGCCGTTTGATTGGGGGTTGCGACGACTAAGATTGGGCCGCAATTTTTGCGTTGACCTTGTTGATAGACTGCGGTGAACAAGTTCTTGCCATGGAGTTTTTGAGCGTAGGTGAATCGGTATTGTTTCATGACAATAATTTAAAAGCTTCCTAAGGCAAGAGAGCCTGATGTCCTGATTTAACTTCCAGGGTGACTTAACTTCCGGGGTATCTTAACTTCCGGGGCGGGGTGTCTTAAACTTCCGGGGGGGAGTAATATATCTTGATGCAGCAATGGAATATGATATTAGAAAAACAATGGCGATGGGTCGCAGCAGGAATTCTCTTGCTCACATTGTTTGCTTACAGCCGGGCAATGACGTGTGGTTATATCTGGGATGACGATTTTTATGTGACGAATAACCCTGTGCTAACTGAAGATTTTTCAGGCTTATCTGACGCATGGCTTAAACCTGGCGCGACCCCTCAATATTATCCCTTGGTCTTTACGACCTTTTGGGTTGAACATCAGATATGGGGACTCTGGGCGGGGGGGTATCATTTCACCAATGTGCTATTGCATGGCCTAGCTGCCATTTTGTTATGCCAAGTCCTTTTAAAAATAGGCTTCTCTAGATGGCCCGCAATGTTAGCTGCAATTCTCTTTGCCATCCATCCGGTTCATGTCGAATCCGTGGCTTGGATCACAGAACGCAAAAACGTCCTTAGCGGCGTCTGTTATTTGGCTGCTGCATGGTGTTATCTAAATTTTGATGACAAACGCCAAGCTCGAATGTGGCTTGGTGCGTTGGTGTTATTTGTATTTGCCCTGCTAAGTAAAACCGTGACCAGTACATTACCCGCAGCGTTGCTGTTATACATTTGGTTTAAGCGTGGGAAGATCACAGTCAAAGATTTTCTGCCCACGTTACCTTTCTGGATCATTGGCATGGGCATGGGTTTGATGACCTTGTATATGGAGAAAACCCATGTGGGGGCTTCAGGCAGTGAATGGGAACTTAATGCGTTAGAGCGTGTGCTACTTGCGAGTCGTGCGATCACGTTTTACGCAGGCAAATTGGTATGGCCCTCACAACTGATTTTTACTTATCCTAAATGGCAAATCGATTTAAGTAGCTGGTGGCAATGGACCTTCCCGTTGGGCGTAATGATGTTTTTAGGTTGGGAGATTGCCCGGTCAATTCAACTTAAACATCGTGGCCGTACGTTTGCATTACTGTTTTTCTGTGGCACACTTTTTCCCGCACTAGGTTTTTTCGACGTCTTCCCCTTCACCTACTCCTACGTCGCAGATCACTTTCAATACCTTGCGAGTATCGGATTGATCGTCCTAATTGCCATTGCATTATCACGCTATCCCATCATCGCATTGTCCGTGGTCCTTGTCTTTACAGCTCTCACCTGGAATCAAGTTGGCAGTTACAAAAATGCCCGCACGCTTTGGGACGATACCATCACCAAAAATCCCAACGCATGGATGGCACACACCAATCTGGGCGTGATCCACATCACTGAAGGTGACGAACCCGCAGCAATCACATCGTTTCAAAAAGCACTGTCAATCAAACCCAACTACGCAGAAGCATTAGCCAACATGGGCGCAATTGCCATGCTCCATAAAAAATATCCAGAAGCCCAGCAATGGTTCCAAAAAGCTTTGGATTCAAGAGCCAACTTCTACCGCGCTCACTTAAATATGGCCTTGGTTCTAACAAAACTAGGCGAGCCCCAAAAAGCCCTCACGCATTACTCCATTGCATTAACCATCATGGAAGACCCCTTGGTCCGTCAAAAGCTAAATCAACTGCAACTTCAACTTGATTCGCAATGATGAACAACACGCTTAATCGATATGATTTTCAGCCTGTTGATGCTGTTTAAGAGCCTTGCGATAGATTCGATTGTTACGCTGCCGAACGATGCGACGTGGATCGTGAGCATCATAAAGTGGCTTACGGCGAACGGGACGTTTCTTACCCATTTTGAGCATGATGTATCGAATCAGACCTTTGAACATTTTCAGTGTATAACTTCTTTTGAGACGTAACTGTTACATTTTCAGTTGGCGATCTCCACGGATTAACCGATAATAAATCTATGCGACTTGTAACCCAACTTTCTAACCGTGTCCGTTCCTTGGTCATGCAGCCTGCAGCTGAATCGAAACGGACCTACCGTTACATGCGGTACTGGGTGATTTTTACTTGGTTTTGTGCTCGCAAACTCAAACGTGACAATGCCACACAGATGGCTGCTGCGTTAACTTATCGCACGATGTTTAGCTTACTCCCCATGCTCGTACTTGCCTTAGTGGTCTTGCAGGCATTTAGCGGCTTAGGACAATATCAAACGCAATTCAAACAAAGCGTCATATCCTTTCTCTTGCCTCAAGAATTGCTCCAACGGGACACCGCCACCGGCGAGTTAGTTGAATGGGTGGGGCCGCCAATTCAAGCCCAAGAAAATGACGATCCTTTTATGACTGTTGTGCCTAGCGAAACAACGGACATCGTACCTGCTGATGATTTACGACAAGATGACGAATCCGTCGCCCAGGCCAGAGCGTTACTTGGGGACAATATTGAGCAGCTATTAAACAGTCTGGAAAACGTCGACTTTGGCAAGATCGGTTGGGCAGGACTATTAGTCTTTATTTACGGTGCGACCACCTTGTTAGAAACAGCTGAAAAAAGTTTCAACGCCATCTTTGATGTCGAGCAAGGTCGTCCGTGGTATTTGCGATTAACTTACTATTACACCATGGTCACTTTAGGCCCCATCCTCATTATCACGGGACAGGTGATACAACAACGTCTAATGAATGTCATTGAAGAGGGGGCTTGGACAAACTGGCTTGCAGGCCCGTCATTAGTTTTAGCACCTATTGTCACCACATGGCTGGTATTTCTAGTCATGTTCTTGTTACTACCTCTTGCCAAAGTGCAAATCCGTGCAGCATGGTTGGGTAGTTTTGTCGCTGCAATTTTCTGGGTTGGCAGTAAAGAACTTTTTGCCATCTATGCCACACGAACCGGAGCGACCAGTCTCTATGGCGCGTTGGCATTGGTTCCCTTGTTTTTACTTTGGGTCTATCTGACTTGGCTCATCGTTCTCTTTGGACTTGAAGTCACCTTCACCTTGCAAGCTATGAAAAGTCATCAGTTTCAACGTGAAGTCATTCAAACACGTCAACATAATATTGTTCAGTCCACAACATTACTCAACATGCTTTGGCTTATCGGTGATGCGTTTGATAAAGGCCAATCCATCCGCTGTGAACAACTCACAGAGACCCTAGGCCTCACCGCTCGTATGACGCGCGTTATGATTCAAGAATTAGAAAAAGCCAATTGGATTCACAGTGTCCGCGGACATGAAGATGGGCTTGTGGGATACAGTCTTGCCCAGCCGCCGCAAGCGATCCGTGTGTCCCAAGTGCTTGTTTTAGCAAATCAAATGGGTGATACAGTTGAAGACCCAAAGAAGTCCAACTCACCTGCGGGAGATTATCTTCAAAAGCTAATCGATGTCCAAGTCCAACAAGCAGGCGACAACTCACTTGCAGATGTACTAAAAATTGCTAGCAAACCTGTTGTAAAAGTCGAAGATTAAAGCAGATCAATAATCTGTTGTGCATCACTGACAATCACGTTTGCACCTGACTTGCGAAGCTCTGGCTCATCACGAAACCCCCACAAAACACCCACCGCAAACATCTCTGCGTTTTTTGCAGTGTACATGTCCACGTCAGTATCACCGACGTACATCCAATCTTTGGGGGCGATGTCCAGCTCCTTGCAAATTGCCAATGCTGATGTGGGGTCAGGCTTTAATGGGTAAGGTTCCCGGTGTCCTAGTACCACATCAATATCCCACGGACTCATGAGCTTTTGGCATAATAATTGAGTAGGGCCGTCAGGCTTATTACTGAGTACCGCTAACTTCATCCCCTTTTGATTAATGTGATCAAGCAGGGCCTCAATCCCAGGAAAAAGCACACTGGAATCCATGCTGTGATCTGCATAATAAGCGCGAAAAGGTGCTATATAACTTTCAACATCCGCATGTTCTAAGTCCGGCAGCGCATCGGTAAACAGCCGCTCTAACCCTTGGCCTGCAAGGTAGCGGAACCGTTGAAGTTTTTGCGTAGGTTGCCCCATCACGGTAAACGCATGATTCGCTGCTGCTGCAATATCACCAAGCGTGTCCGCTAATGTGCCATCGAGATCAAACATGACTGCTTTAAAATTCATGATAAGTTTATACCCAATTACCTTAATATTGCCACTTACACTTTGCGTATATCAGTAGGAAGGCTTAAAATTTTCATGCCTTAGGTATGGAATGTCAAATTTTCGCATAAGTTTTACTGATCACCATACAATGCAAACCAGATATACCCGTATATCCAAGTAATGACTTTTTCGTTTCTCAATAACAGTAGGGGTTTTATGTCACGACGCTCTGAAAAAAACAATTTAGATGAGCCTACCAAAGAGATGGTTGGCAAAGCTTTAGGGCGTGTCCCCTCAGGCGTTTTCGTCCTCACTGCCAGACATGAAGACCGCAGTATGGGAATGCTAGCGAGTTGGGTTCAACAAGTTTCGTTTGAACCAGCCATGATCACCGTCGCGGTTGCCAAAGGGCGTCCCATCATGCCTTTGATTAGCGAGTCCCGTCATTTTGGACTTTGCCAGTTGCCTGTGGGGGATAAAATTATCACACGAAAATTTGCAGCAAGCTGCGACCCCAATGACGATCCGTTCCTAGGTTTTGACATGAATCACGATACAGTGACCCATGTCCCGATCCTAGCTCATGTCATGAGCTACCTAGAATGTGAAGTCACCTGCCACGTTGACGTAGAAGGCGATCACGACCTATTCATTGGCACCATTCGTGGCGGCAATTTTCTCCAAGGTGAACCATGGATTCACTTGCGAGACAGTGGGTTTAAATATTAAATCTCACCACGACTGATCTAACTAACATTTACAATTTCGAATTAGAATAATTTAAATATGACAATGTCCGCCACACCAGCCTCTGACACCCCGTACTCTGTTGATGACCCTATTAATAAACAGATTTTATCGATTTCTGAAGATAAAATCCAAGGCTTTAACCAGAACCCCTTTCATGCTATTGCCCAACAGTCCGGCCTAGAGTTGGAACTGGTGCTAACACGCTTGCGAGCCATGCTCCAAGCAGGCACGATCAGACGCATCCGTCAGACATTACTTTCAACAAGCTTGTCTCCCGGTGCCCTAGTTGCATGGGAAATTAGCAGCGAAAATCTCAATGATGCTTTTGAATACATGTTTCAAAAGGATCCGTTTTCCGGCCATGTCGTTGTCCGCACATCCAAGAGTGGGGCACCAGGGGCAAATTATCGTTTGTGGACAACCCTGAAAGTTCCCAATCCTTTTAGCTTGGAAAAACATTGTCAATGGCTTTGTAAAAAGACCGGCGCAACAAAATTCCGACTCATGCCTGCGATCAAACTTTTTGCACTTGGTGTCGGCCATGTCCGCCGTCGTGAGCTGAAACCAGGCGACCGAATTGAAGTTCCCGCAGCAGTATTAGATACCACCGTCATTGATCTAACCCAAGACGACTGGAAAATCCTCATGGCCATGAAGCGTGAATTCGCCATTGACGAAATACTTGCAGAACCCTGGCAAAAGCGTGCAGACGAAGCAGGACTCTCGCTAGAGGACTTTTGCAAAACAGGCAAAAGACTCAACGAGGTCGGCGTGATCGGGCGATTTTCAACGTTCCTAGAACACGTCAAAAAACACAAAGACGGTTCCTCAGTCACCCGCTACAACGCGCTGTTTCATTGGGCAGTCCCACAAGGTAAAGAAATGGCAGCAGGCAGAGAAGTCGGACGTCACATGTGCATGACCCATGCGTATTGGCGAGAAGGCGGCCCAGAGTTTAACAATGTCAACGTCATGGGCGTGGCACACGGACTCGACAAAGACCTCCTGCTCGCTCACAAGTCTGCTATCGATGAACATCTAGAAGAAGCGGGTATCCCAGTAGGCTACACCAATGTTTTCTGGGGCGGGCGAAGTGAAATCAAACCCTCAGAAATATCACCCATTGCTTACCGTCAATGGTTAGATGGTTTAGGTGAAA